>NZ_PKIG01000002.1:0-300000 GCF_002860905.1 Streptococcus oralis subsp. dentisani
TGTCATAGTGAGCCTCATTTCTAACTCAAACGTCTCATACTTAATTCCACCATAAAAATCCGTTTTAGACTAATTTCCACTTTGGTCAGGCAAGTGGAAGTTACTTTGAGAAATTACCATGAGCAGAAACTTTTCAAAAAAATAACTTTTTATCTTGACAGGAGCTAGAAAACTTGGTATCATATAAAAGTTGAGAAAAGCAGAAGTGAGAGCTTCTCGCCTTGTGACATTAAGTTGCCTGGCCCTACGGATGAAAAGTTTCTAAGAAACGCTATCATAACGTGCGGGCTTGTATATTTACGAGTCCGCTATTGTTTTTCTCTAATAAAACAAAAGAGGTGAAAACCATAGCAAAGCAAGACTTATTCATCAATGATGAGATTCGTGTACGTGAAGTTCGCTTGATTGGTCTTGAAGGAGAACAGCTAGGCATCAAGCCACTCAGTGAAGCGCAAGCTTTGGCTGATAACGCTAATGTTGACCTAGTATTGATTCAACCCCAAGCCAAACCACCTGTTGCAAAAATTATGGACTACGGTAAGTTCAAATTTGAGTACCAGAAGAAGCAAAAAGAACAACGTAAAAAACAAAGTGTTGTTACTGTGAAAGAAGTTCGTCTAAGTCCAACTATTGACAAGGGTGACTTTGATACAAAACTTCGCAATGCACGCAAATTCCTTGAAAAAGGAAATAAAGTTAAGGTATCTATTCGCTTTAAGGGTCGTATGATTACCCATAAAGAGATTGGTGCAAAAGTTTTAGCCGAGTTTGCTGAAGTAACTCAAGATATTGCCATCATCGAACAACGTGCTAAAATGGATGGACGTCAAATGTTCATGCAATTGGCGCCAGCGACTGACAAAAAATAATTGTCAGAAAGTTAAATAAAGGAGAAAAAATCATGCCAAAACAAAAAACACACCGCGCATCAGCTAAACGTTTCAAACGTACAGGTTCTGGTGGACTTAAACGTTTCCGTGCTTACACTTCTCACCGTTTCCACGGAAAAACTAAGAAACAACGTCGTCATCTTCGTAAAGCATCTATGGTGCATTCAGGAGATTACAAACGTATCAAAGCAATGCTTACTCGCTTGAAATAATAGCCTAACAGTAAGTAAACAATTCTAGGAAATATTTGGAGGAAATAAAACATGGCACGTGTTAAAGGTGGCGTTGTATCACGCAAACGTCGTAAACGTATTCTTAAATTAGCAAAAGGTTACTATGGAGCTAAACACATCTTGTTCCGTACTGCAAAAGAACAAGTAATGAACTCTTACTACTATGCATACCGTGACCGTCGTCAGAAAAAACGTGACTTCCGCAAATTGTGGATCACTCGTATCAACGCGGCAGCTCGTATGAACGGACTTTCATACTCACAATTGATGCATGGTTTGAAATTGGCTGAGATCGAAGTTAACCGTAAAATGCTTGCTGACTTGGCTGTTAACGATGCAGCAGCTTTCACAGCTCTTGCAGATGCAGCGAAAGCAAAACTTGGTAAATAATAACAGATAGACTGGAACAGGATTGTCCCAGTCTTTTTAAAAATAAAGGAGAAAAATATGGCTTCAAAAATGCTACATACTTGCTTGCGAGTAGAAAATCTTGAAAAATCAATTGCATTTTATCAAGATGCTTTTGGATTTAAAGAATTGCGTCGCAGAGATTTTCCAGACCATGCCTTCACGATTGTCTATCTAGGGCTTGAGGGTGACGATTATGAGTTGGAGTTGACTTATAACTACGATCACGGTCCTTATGTGGTTGGAGATGGGTTTGCCCATATCGCCCTCAGTACACCTGATCTTGAGGCGCTTCATCAAGAGCACAGTGCCAAAGGATATGAAGTGACTGAGCCAAATGGCCTACCAGGAACTGCACCTAACTATTACTTTGTCAAAGACCCTGATGGCTACAAGATCGAAGTCATTCGTGAAAAATAATCTCGTGAAGTCAAGTAGAATGTTCGTTTTCTACTTGACTTTTTTTGGTTGAAAGAGTATACTAATAAAAATTTAACCTTTAAGGGGAGTCCAGAGAGACTCACAAGGTGTCAGATAAAAGAATAGTGCAATTTTCTAGAGGAGACTTTTTGAGTGTGCTCTCTTGTCTTGTACGATTTTAACTGAGGCCTTGCACTAGCAAGGTCTTTTCTTTGTCTGGTCCCCTTAAAATTTAAGGAGGAAAAGTCATGAATCCCACATGTAAGAAACGTTTGGGTGCAATTCGTTTGGAAACCATGAAGGTGGTAGCACAGGAAGAAATCGCGCCAGCAATCTTTGAATTAGTCCTAGAAGGGGAAATGGTTGAAGCTATGCGGGCAGGCCAATTTCTTCATCTGCGTGTGCCTGATGATGCCCATCTTTTGCGTCGTCCTATTTCAATTTCGTCTATTGATAAGGTAAAGAAGCAGTGTCATCTCATTTATAGGATTGAGGGAGCTGGGACAGCTATTTTTTCAACCTTAAGTCAGGGAGATACTCTTGATGTGATGGGACCTCAGGGGAATGGATTTGACTTGTCTGATCTGGATGAGCAGAGCCAGATTCTCTTAGTTGGAGGGGGGATTGGTGTACCTCCTTTACTTGAGGTGGCCAAGGAATTGCATGCGCGTGGAGTAAAAGTAGTGACAGTCCTTGGTTTTGCTAATAAGGATGCTGTTATTTTAGAGACGGAATTAGCTCAATATGGTCAGGTCTTTGTAACGACAGATGATGGTTCTTATGGTATTAAGGGAAATGTTTCCGTTGTTATCAAGGATTTAGACAATCAATTTGATGCTGTTTACTCATGTGGGGCTCCAGGAATGATGAAGTATATCAATCAAACTTTTTATGACCACCCAAGAGCCTATCTATCTCTGGAATCTCGTATGGCTTGTGGGATGGGGGCCTGCTATGCCTGTGTCTTAAAAGTGCCAGAAAGCGAGACGGTTAGCCAACGTGTCTGTGAAGATGGCCCTGTTTTCCGCACAGGAACAGTTGTATTATAAGGAGAAAATTATGACTAGAAATCGTTTACAAGTTTCTCTACCTGGCTTGGACTTGAAAAACCCCATTATTCCAGCATCAGGCTGTTTTGGTTTTGGACAAGAGTATGCCAAGTACTATGATTTAGACCTTTTGGGTTCTATTATGATCAAGGCGACAACTCTTGAACCCCGTTTTGGAAATCCAACTCCAAGGGTGGCAGAGACACCCGCTGGTATGCTTAATGCAATCGGTTTGCAAAATCCTGGTTTGGAAGTTGTTTTGGCTGAAAAGTTACCTTGGCTGGAAAGAGAATATCCAAATCTTCCTATTATTGCCAATGTGGCTGGTTTTTCAAAACAAGAGTATGCGGCTGTTTCTCATGGTATTTCCAAGGCAGCTAATGTAAAGGCAATTGAGCTCAATATCTCTTGTCCTAACGTAGATCATTGCAATCACGGACTCTTGATTGGTCAAGATCCTGATCTGGCTTATGATGTGGTGAAAGCGGCTGTGGAAGCCTCTGATGTGCCAGTTTATGTCAAATTAACTCCTAGTGTGACCGATATCGTCACTGTCGCAAAAGCTGCAGAAGATGCGGGAGCAAGTGGCTTAACCATGATCAATACTCTAGTTGGAATGCGCTTTGACCTCAAAACCAGAAAACCAATCTTGGCCAATGGAACAGGTGGAATGTCTGGTCCAGCAGTATTTCCAGTAGCCCTCAAACTCATTCGCCAAGTAGCTCAAACAACAGACTTGCCTATCATTGGAATGGGGGGAGTGGATTCGGCAGAAGCTGCCCTAGAAATGTATCTGGCTGGAGCATCTGCCATTGGAGTTGGAACAGCCAACTTTACCAATCCTTATGCCTGCCCTGATATCATCGAAAATTTACCAAAAGTCATGGATAAATATGGTATTAGCAGTCTAGAAAATCTCCGCAAGGAAGTAAAAGAGTCTCTGAGGTAAACTGCAATCAATCTGTTCTTGATTTTTTATCAGTTTGTAATGTTTATTATAGAGAATTTTGATACAATAAAAAAGAACAGAGGAAGAAGGTTAATGAAGAAAGTAAGATTTATTTTTTTAGCCCTACTATTTTTCTTAGCTAGTCCAGAGGGTGTAATGGCCAGTGATGGTACTTGGCAAGGAAAACAATACCTGAAAGCAGACGGCAGTCAAGCAGCCAATGAGTGGATTTTTGATGCTCATTATCAATCTTGGTTTTATATAAAAGCAGATGCCAACTATGCTGAAAATGAATGGCTGAAACAAGGTGATGATTATTTTTACCTCAAATCTGGTGGCTATATGGCCAAGTTAGAATGGGTAGAAGACAAGGGAGCCTTCTACTATCTTGACCAAAATGGAAAGATGAAAAGAAATTCCTGGGTAGGAACTTCCTATGTTGGTGCAACAGGTGCCAAAGTAATAGAAGACTGGGTATTTGATTCTCAATACGACGCTTGGTTTTATATAAAAGCAGATGGACAGCACGCAGAGAAAGAATGGCTCCAAATCAAAGGGAAGGACTATTATTTCAAATCCGGTGGTTATTTACTGACAAGTCAGTGGATTGACCAGGCTTATGTGAATGCTAGTGGTGCCAAAGTACAGAAAGGTTGGCTTTTTGATGCTCACTATCAATCTTGGTTTTATATCAAAGAAAATGGAAATCATGCTGATAAAGAATAGATTTTCGAAAATGGTCACTATTATTATCTAAAATCCGGTGGCTACATGGCGAAAAATGAGACAGTAGATGGTTATCAGCTCGGAAGCGATGGTAAATGGCTTGGAGAAAAAACTACAAACGAAAATGCTGCTTACTATCAAGTAGTGCCTGTCACAGCAAATATTTATAATGCAGATGGTGAAAAGCTGTCCTATATATCGCAAGGTAGTGTTGTTTGGATAGATAAGGATAGAAAAAGTGATGACAAGCGCTTGGCTATTACTATTTCTGGTTTGTCAGGCTATATGAAAACAGAAGATTTACAAGCGCTAGATGCTAGTAAGGATTTTATCCCTTATTATGAGAGTGATGGACATCGTTTTTATCACTATGTGGCTCAGAATGCTAGTATCCCAGTATCTGCTCATCTTTCTGATATGGAAGTAGGCAAGAAATATTATTCGGCAGATGGCCTGCATTTTGATGGTTTTAACCTTGAAAATCCCTTCCTTTTTAAAGAATTGACAGAGGCTACAAACTATAGTGCTGAAGACTTGGATAAGGTATTTAGTCTGCTAAATATTAATAATAGTCTCTTGGAGAACAAGGGAGCTACCTTTAAGGAAGCCGAAGAACATTACCATATCAATGCCCTCTATCTCCTTGCTCATAGTGCCTTAGAAAGCGACTGGGGAAGAAGTAAGATTGCCAAAGATAAGAATAATTTTTTTGGAATTACAGCCTATGATACGACCCCTTACCTTTCTGCCAAGACATTTGATGATGTGGATAAAGGAATTTTAGGTGCAAGCAAGTGGATTAAGGAAAATTATATCGATAGGGGCAAAACTTTCCTTGGAAACAAGGCGTCTGGTATTAATGTGGAATATGCCTCAGACCCTTATTGGGGTGAAAAAATTGCTAGTGTGATGATGAAAATCAATGAGAAATTAGGTGGCAAAGATTAGTCCTATAATTGATACTCTTCGAAAATCTCTTCAAACCACGTCAGCGTCGCATTGGATTATATATGGTTACTGACTTTGTCAGTTCTATCTGCAACCTCAAAACAGTGTTTTGAGCTGACTTCGTCAGTCTTATCTACAACCTCAAAGCAGTGCTTTGAGCAGCTTGTGGCTAGCTTCCTAGTTTGCTCTTTGATTTTCATTGAGTATGAATATGATTTGAGTGAATAGTATGTTAAAAATCCTGATTTTAAGTAAAATCAGGATTTTTTCATGGATGCAATTTTTTCTGAATCTGGTGTGACACGGAGGGTCTTTTGTCCTGTGTAAGTGACAAAGCCGGGTTTTCCACCAGTTGGTTTATTGAGTTTTTTGACTTCAATCATATCCACCTGCACCAGATTCGACAGGCGCCCTTGAGAGAAGTAGGCAGCTAACTCTGCTGCGTCTGTTTTGACTTCATCAGATGGGTCAAGATTGCCTGAAATGACAACGTGGCTTCCAGGAATGTCCTTGGCATGGAACCAAAGTTCCTCCTTGCGGGCCATTTTAAAGGTTAGTTCTTCATTTTGTAGGTTATTACGACCGACATAGATAATGGTTTTGCCATCACTAGCTAGATACTGTTCTGGTTTTTTGCGTTTCTGGATTTTCTCTCGCTGTTTTCTACGGATAAAGCCTGTTTGGATTAATTCTTCACGGATTTCAGCGATTTCTTCCAGCCCAGCTTGGTTGAGGACGGTTTCCACACTTTCCAGATAAAGAATAGTTGCCTTGGTTTCTTCAATCAGATCAGTCAAGTATTTGACAGCTTCTTTGAGTTTCTGATACCGTTTAAAATAGCGTTGGGCATTCTGGTTGGGAGTCAAGGCCTTATCAAGCGCAATCGTGATAGGTTGGTTGGTATAGTAGTTTTCTAGGATAACCTGGTCTTGGTCATTGGGAACTTGGTGGAGGAAGGTTGTCAGCAATTCTCCTTTTTGACGAAATTCTTCAGCGTTGTCTGTCGCTAGTAACTCTTTTTCTTGTTTTTTGAGTTTGTGGCGGTTTTTCTGAAGTTCATTTTCAACACGACGAATGAGTTCACTGGCTTGCTGTTTGACACGGTCGCGCTCAGCCTTATCCTTATAGTAGGTGTCCAACAAATCAGAAAGATTTGCAAAAGGATCTCCCACTTGATTTGCAAAAGGAACTGGGCTGAAGGAAGTCTCAGTCAAGCATGGCTTGGTTTCTTGATTGAAAAAGGTACGGAAAGTAGATAGTTTATCACTAACCAGAATGTTTTCCAATTCATTTGCCGTATCGCGTCCCAGACCTTGAAAGAAGTTTTGAAGGTTCTTAGCTGTTATTTCCTGAGTTTGCAGGATTTCAAAGAGCTTTTCATCCTTGATCGTAAAAGGATGAAGAGATTCCGTACTTGGCGGAGCGATATAGGTCGACCCAGGAAGCAAGGTGCGGTAGCTATTTTGTGAAAAGCCAACATGTTTAATGACTTCGAGAATTTTATGACTGCTTTTATCAACCAGTAGAATATTACTGTGTTTCCCCATGATTTCGATAATCAAGGTAGCCTGAATATGGTCTCCAATCTCGTTTTTATTAGAAACTGTAATTTCCACAATACGGTCATTTTCCACTTGCTCAATTGATTCAATCAGGGCGCCCTGCAAATACTTTCTCAAAACCATGATAAAGGTGGAAGGTTGAGCTGGATTTTCAAAAGTCGTTTGGGTCAGCTGAATGCGTCCAAAAACTGGATGGGCAGAAAGGAGCAGGCGATGGCTTTGGCGATTGCTGCGGATTTGCAAGACCAACTCTTGTTCAAAAGGTTGATTGATTTTCTGGATGCGACCGTTCACTAACTCTCTTCGCAATTCCTCAACCATGTGGTGTAAAAAAAATCCGTCAAATGACATCGTTCTCTCCTTGTGATTGTATTCCATAGTATTATATCAAAAAGGTAGAATAAAATCATGGAAATGTGGTATAATAAAGCCAAGTAAAGAGAAACGAGAAGCACATGTATATTGAAATGGTAGATGAAACTGGTCAAGTTTCAAAAGAAATGTTGCAACAAACCCAAGAAATTTTGGAATTTGCAGCCCAAAAATTAGGAAAAGAAGACAAGGAAATGGCAGTCACTTTTGTGACCAATGAGCGTAGTCATGAACTCAATCTGGAGTACCGTGACACAGACCGTCCGACAGATGTCATCAGCCTTGAATATAAGCCAGAGTTGGAAATTGCCTTTGACGAAGAGGATTTACTTGAAAATCCAGAATTGGCAGAGATGATGTCTGAGTTTGATGCCTATATTGGGGAACTGTTCATCTCTATCGATAAGGCTCATGAGCAGGCCGAGGAATACGGTCACAGCTTTGAACGTGAGATGGGCTTCTTGGCAGTACACGGATTTTTACATATCAACGGCTATGATCACTACACTCCGGAAGAAGAAGCGGAGATGTTCGGTTTACAAGAAGAAATTTTGACAGCCTATGGACTCACAAGACAATAAACGAAAATGGAAAAATCGTGACCTGATATCCAGTTTAGAATTTGCCCTCACAGGGATTTTTACTGCTATCAAGGAAGAACGAAATATGCGAAAACATGCAGTGACGGCTCTTGTCGTCATTCTTGCAGGCTTTGTTTTTCAGGTGTCACGAATCGAATGGCTATTTCTCCTATTGAGCATTTTCTTGGTAGTAGCCTTTGAAATTATCAACTCTGCTATTGAAAATGTGGTGGATTTGGCCAGTCACTATCACTTTTCCATGCTGGCTAAAAATGCCAAGGATATGGCGGCTGGCGCGGTATTAGTGGTCTCTCTTTTCGCAGCCTTAACAGGCGCATTGATTTTTCTCCCACGAATCTGGGATTTATTATTTTAAACAGTAAGAGGAAATTATGACTTTTAAATCAGGCTTTGTAGCCATTTTAGGACGTCCCAACGTTGGGAAGTCAACTTTTTTAAATCACGTTATGGGGCAAAAGATTGCTATTATGAGTGACAAGGCGCAGACAACGCGCAACAAAATTATGGGAATTTACACGACTGATAAGGAGCAAATTGTCTTTATCGACACACCAGGGATTCACAAGCCTAAAACAGCTCTTGGAGATTTCATGGTTGAGTCTGCCTACAGCACCCTTCGTGAAGTGGATACAGTTCTATTTATGGTACCTGCGGATGAGGCGCGTGGTAAGGGAGACGATATGATTATCGATCGTCTCAAGGCTGCTAAGGTTCCTGTTATTCTGGTGGTGAACAAGATTGATAAGGTTCATCCAGATCAGCTTTTGTCTCAGATTGATGATTTCCGTAACCAAATGGACTTTAAGGAAATTGTACCAATCTCAGCTCTTCAAGGAAATAACGTCTCTCGTCTAGTGGATATTTTGAGTGAAAATCTGGACGAAGGTTTCCAATATTTCCCGTCTGATCAAATCACAGACCATCCAGAACGATTCTTGGTTTCAGAAATGGTTCGCGAGAAAGTCTTGCATCTAACTCGTGAAGAGATTCCTCACTCAGTTGCTGTGGTTGTTGACTCTATGAAACGAGATGAAGAGACAGACAAGGTTCACATTCGTGCAACTATCATGGTCGAGCGCGATAGCCAAAAAGGGATTATCATCGGTAAAGGTGGCGCTATGCTTAAGAAAATTGGTAGCATGGCCCGTCGTGATATTGAACTTATGCTAGGGGACAAGGTTTTCCTAGAAACTTGGGTCAAGGTTAAGAAAAACTGGCGAGATAAGAAGCTAGATTTGGCTGACTTTGGCTATAATGAAAAAGAATACTAAGTAGAGGTGGGCTCATGCCTGCTTCTTGTTTTTACAGAAGGAGGACTTATGCCTGAATTACCTGAGGTTGAAACCGTTCGTCGTGGCCTAGAAAAATTGATTCTGGGTAAGAAGATTTCGAGTGTAGAAATTCGCTATCCCAAGATGATTAAGACAGATTTGGACGAGTTTCAAAAGGAAGTGCCTGGTCAAGTTGTTGAGTCAACAGGACGCCGTGGAAAATATTTGCTTTTCTACCTGACAGACAAGATCTTGATTTCCCATTTGCGCATGGAGGGCAAGTATTTTTACTATCCAGACCAGGTTCCTGAACGCAAACATGCCCATGTTTTCTTTCAGTTTGAGGACGGTGGAACCCTTGTTTATGAGGATGTACGCAAGTTTGGGACTATGGAACTCTTGTCTCCTGACCTTTTGGAAGCCTACTTTATTTCTAAAAAATTAGGTCCTGAACCAAGCGAGCAAGACTTTGATTTGCAGGTCTTTCAAGCTGCCCTAGCCAAGTCCAAAAAGCCTATCAAATCCCATCTCCTAGACCAGACTTTGGTAGCTGGCCTTGGCAATATTTATGTGGATGAGGTTCTCTGGCGAGCTCAGGTTCATCCAGCCAGACCTTCCCAGACTTTGACAGCAGAAGAAGCTACTGCCATTCATGACCAGACCATTGCTGTTTTGGGACAGGCTGTTGAAAAAGGTGGTTCCACCATTCGGACCTATACCAACGCTTTTGGTGAAGATGGAACCATGCAGGATTTTCATCAGGTCTATGACAAGGCTGGTCAAGAATGTGTACGCTGTGGCACCATCATTGAAAAAATCCAACTAGGCGGACGAGGAACTCACTTTTGTCCAAACTGTCAAAGGAGGGGCTGATGGGAAAAATCATTGGAATCACTGGGGGAATTGCCTCTGGTAAGTCAACTGTGACAAATTTTCTAAGAAAGCAAGGTTTTCAAGTAGTGGATGCCGACGCGGTTGTCCACCAACTACAGAAACCTGGTGGTCGTCTGTTTGAGGCTCTAGACCAGCACTTTGGGCAAGAAATCATTCTAGAAAATGGAGAACTCAATCGCCCTCTCCTAGCTAGTCTCATCTTTTCAAATCCTGAAGAACGTGAATGGTCGAAGCAAATCCAAGGAGAGATTATCCGTGAGGAACTAGCTACATTAAGAGACCAATTGGCTCAGACAGAAGAGATTTTCTTCATGGATATTCCCCTACTTTTTGAGCAGGACTACAGTGCTTGGTTTGATGAGACTTGGTTGGTCTATGTGGATAGAGATGTCCAAGTAGAACGCTTAATGAAAAGGGACCACTTGTCCAAAGATGAAGCTGAGTTTCGTCTGGTAGCCCAGTGGCCTTCAGAGAAAAAGAAAGATTTGGCCAGCCATGTTTTAAACAACAATGGAAATCAGGACCAGCTTCTTACTCAGGTGTTCTCCCTGCTTGAGGGAGGTAAGCAAGATGACAGAGATTAACTGGAAGGATAATCTGCGCATTGCCTGGTTTGGTAATTTTCTGACAGGAGCCAGTATTTCCTTAGTTGTGCCTTTTATGCCTATCTTTGTGGAAAGTCTGGGTGTAGGGGGAGAGCAAGTTGCTTTTTATGCAGGCTTAGCTATTTCTGTCTCTGCTATTTCTGCGGCGCTTTTCTCTCCTATCTGGGGCATCCTTGCTGATAAATACGGTCGAAAACCCATGATGATTCGGGCTGGCCTGGCCATGACTATCACTATGGGAGGCTTGGCCTTTGTCCCAAATATCTATTGGTTAATCTTTCTTCGTTTACTAAACGGTGTATTTGCTGGTTTTGTTCCCAATGCAACGGCCCTGATAGCCAGTCAGGTTCCCAAGGAGAAATCAGGAACTGCCTTAGGTACTTTGTCTACAGGCGTAGTTGCAGGTACTCTAACTGGTCCCTTTATTGGTGGCTTTATCGCAGAATTATTTGGCATTCGTACTGTTTTCTTACTGGTTGGTAGTTTTCTATTCTTAGCTGCTGTTTTGACTATTTGCTTTATCAAGGAAGATTTTCAACCAGTAGCCAAGGAAAAGGCCATTCCAACAAAGGAATTGTTTACCTCAGTTAAATATCCCTATCTTTTGGTCAATCTCTTTCTAACCAGTTTTGTCATCCAATTTTCAGCCCAATCAATCGGCCCTATCTTAGCTTTGTATGTGCGCGACTTAGGCCAGACAGAGAATCTTCTTTTTGTATCTGGTTTGATTGTATCCAGTATGGGCTTTTCCAGTATGATGAGTGCAGGAGTCATGGGAAAGCTAGGTGATAAGGTGGGCAACCATCGCCTCTTGGTTGTAGCCCAGTTTTATTCAGTTATCATCTATCTCCTCTGTGCCAATGCCTCTAGTCCGCTTCAACTAGGACTCTATCGTTTCCTCTTTGGCTTGGGAACTGGTGCCTTGATTCCCGGGGTTAATGCCCTTCTCAGCAAGATGACGCCCAAAGCTGGTATTTCGAGGGTCTTTGCCTTTAATCAGGTATTCTTTTATCTGGGCGGTGTCGTTGGTCCCATGGCAGGTTCTGCAGTAGCAGGTCAATTTGGCTACCATGCAGTCTTCTATGCGACAAGCCTTTGTGTTGCCTTTAGTTGTCTCTTTAACCTTCTTCAATTTCGAACATTATTAAAAGTAAAGGAAATCTAGTGCGAGTAAAAATTAATCTCAAATGCTCCTCTTGTGGCAGTATCAATTACCTAACCAGTAAAAATTCAAAAACCCATCCAGACAAGATCGAGGTTTTAAAGTATTGTCCCAAGGAAAGAAAAGTAACCCTACATCTTGAATCTAAGTAGATTTTATGGTAAAATAATAGGGATTTTAAGGAGTTTGATATGTATAACCTATTATTAACCATTTTATTAGTATTATCTGTTGTGATTGTGATTGCGATTTTCATGCAACCAACCAAAAACCAATCCAGCAATGTATTTGATGCCAGCTCAGGTGATTTGTTTGAACGCAGTAAAGCACGCGGTTTTGAAGCTGTAATGCAGCGTTTGACAGGGATTTTAGTCTTTTTCTGGCTAGCCATTGCCTTAGCATTGACGGTATTATCAAGTAGATAAGAAAATAATGGGCAGGACTAGGTCTTTGCCTCTTTTTATTTTTAAAAGATATTTGAGAAGGTTTTGCAGTAAAAGAAAATTAAAAAATCTAGAAAGAAAATATGAAAGATAGAATAAAAGAATATTTGCAAGATAAGGGAAAGGTGACTGTCAATGACTTGGCTCAGGCTTTGGGAAAAGACAAGTCCAAGGATTTTCGTGAGTTGATTAAAACCTTGTCCTTAATGGAAAGAAAGCACCAGATTCGCTTTGAAGAAGATGGCAGTCTGACCTTGGAAGCCAAGAAAAAACATGAGATTACCCTCAAGGGAATTTTTCATGCCCATAAAAATGGCTTTGGTTTTGTCAGCCTAGAAGGCGAGGAGGACGACCTTTTTGTAGGAAAAAACGATGTTAACTACGCCATTGATGGCGATACCGTTGAGGTCGTCATCAAGAAAGTCGCTGACCGCAATAAGGGAACAGCAGCGGAAGCAAAAATTATCGATATCTTAGAACACAGTTTGACAACTGTTGTCGGTCAAATCGTTCTTGATCAGGAAAAGCCTAAGTATGCAGGCTACATCCGTTCGAAAAATCAGAAAATCAGTCAACCGATTTATGTTAAGAAACCAGCCCTTAAACTGGAGGGAACCGAAGTTCTCAAGGTCTTTATCGATAAATACCCAAGCAAGAAACATGATTTCTTTGTCGCAAGTGTTCTCGATGTGGTGGGGCATTCAACGGATGTTGGAATTGATGTCCTTGAGGTTTTGGAGTCTATGGACATTGTATCCGAGTTTCCAGAAGCTGTTGTCAAGGAAGCAGAAAGTGTTCCTGATGCTCCGTCTCAAAAGGATATGGAAGGCCGTCTGGATTTGAGGGATGAAATTACCTTTACCATTGACGGTGCGGATGCCAAGGACTTGGACGATGCAGTGCATATCAAGGCTCTGAAAAATGGCAATCTGGAGCTGGGGGTTCACATCGCCGATGTTTCCTATTATGTGACTGAGGGTTCAGCTCTTGACAAGGAAGCCCTTAATCGTGCGACTTCTGTTTATGTGACAGACCGCGTGGTGCCAATGCTTCCAGAGCGTTTGTCAAATGGCATCTGCTCTCTCAATCCTCAAGTTGACCGCCTGACCCAATCTGCCATTATGGAGATTGATAAACATGGTCGTGTAGTCAACTACACCATCACACAAACGGTTATCAAGACAAGCTTCCGTATGACCTATAGTGATGTCAATGATATCCTAGCTGGCGACGAGGAAAAGCGGCAAGACTATCAGAAAATTGTTCCTAGTATCGAACTTATGGCCAAGCTTCATGAAACTTTAGAAAACATGCGTGTGAAACGTGGAGCCCTCAATTTTGATACCAATGAAGCTAAGATTTTAGTGGATAAGCAAGGTAAGCCTGTTGATATCGTTCTTCGTCAGCGTGGTGTTGCCGAGCGCATGATTGAGTCCTTTATGTTGATGGCTAACGAAACAGTGGCTGAGCACTTTAGCAAGCTGGATTTGCCTTTTATTTATCGTATCCATGAGGAGCCAAAGGCTGAAAAGGTTCAGAAGTTTATTGATTATGCTTCGAGCTTTGGCTTGCGAATTTATGGAACTGCCAGTGAGATTAGCCAGGAGGCCCTCCAAGACATCATGCGTACTGTTGAGGGAGAACCTTATGCAGATGTATTGTCCATGATGCTTCTTCGCTCTATGCAGCAGGCTCGCTATTCGGAGCACAATCACGGCCACTATGGACTAGCTGCTGACTATTATACTCACTTTACTAGTCCGATTCGTCGTTATCCAGACCTTCTTGTTCACCGTATGATTCGTGATTATGGCCGTTCTAAGGAAATAGCAGAGCATTTTGAGCAAGTGATTCCAGAGATTGCGACCCAGTCTTCCAACCGTGAACGTCGTGCCATTGAGGCTGAGCGTGAAGTCGAAGCTATGAAAAAGGCTGAATATATGGAAGAATACGTGGGTGACGAGTACGATGCTGTTGTATCAAGTATTGTCAAATTCGGTCTCTTTGTCGAATTGCCAAACACAGTTGAAGGCTTGATTCACATCACTAATCTACCTGAATTTTATCATTTCAATGAACGTGATTTGACTCTTCGTGGAGAGAAATCAGGAACAACCTTCCGTGTAGGTCAGCAAATCCGTATCCGAGTTGAAAGAGCTGACAAGATGACGGGTGAAATTGATTTCTCATATATCCCAAGTGAGTTTGATGTGATCGAAAAAGGGTTGAAACAGTCTAGTCGTAGTGACAGAGGACGTGGTTCAAATCGTCGTTCAGATAAGAAGGAAGACAAAAGAAAATCAGGACGCTCAAATGATAAGCGCAAGCATTCACAAAAAGACAAGAAGAAAAAAGGAAAGAAACCTTTTTATAAGGAAGTAGCTAAGAAAGGAGCCAAGCATGGCAAAGGGCGAGGGAAAGGTCGTTGCACAAAATAAAAAGGCACGCCACGACTATACAATCGTAGATACGCTAGAAGCAGGGATGGTCCTGACTGGGACTGAAATCAAGAGTGTGCGAGCTGCTCGAATCAATCTCAAGGATGGTTTTGCCCAAGTAAAAAATGGGGAAGTCTGGTTGAGCAATGTTCATATCGCACCTTATGAAGAGGGCAATATCTGGAACCAAGAACCAGAACGTCGTCGAAAACTCTTACTCCATAAGAAGCAAATCCAAAAGTTGGAACAAGAGACCAAAGGAACAGGAATGACCCTGGTTCCCCTTAAAGTCTATATCAAAGATGGTTATGCCAAGCTCCTTTTAGGTTTAGCTAAAGGGAAGCATGACTATGATAAACGGGAGTCTATCAAACGACGTGAGCAGAATCGCGATATTGCGCGTGTGATGAAAGCAGTCAACCAACGATAAAAAGAGGAATGAAAATGGAAAAACTAGTTGCCTATAAACGCATGCCTTTGTGGACTAAAGAAACCATGCCAGAGGCTGTTCAGCAGAAACACAATACCAAGGTTGGGACTTGGGGCAAGATTACTGTTCTAAAAGGAACTCTCAAGTTTATTGAGTTGACCGAAGAAGGGGAAGTTCTAGCTGAACACCTATTTGAAGCAGGGGCTGACAATCCCATGGCACAACCACAAGCCTGGCACCGAGTGGAGGCTGTAACAGACGATGTAGAATGGTATTTAGAATTTTATTGTAAACCTGAGGATTATTTCCCTAAAAAATACAATACCAATCCGGTTCATTCAGAGGTCCTAGAGGCAATGCAGACAGTAAAACCAGGGAAAGCCTTGGATTTGGGCTGTGGTCAAGGCCGTAATGCACTCTTTCTAGCCCAGCAAGGTTTTGATGTGACAGCTGTAGATCAAAATGAACTGGCCCTTGAAATCTTGCAAAGCATTGTGGAGCAAGAAGATTTGGATATGCCTGTTGGTCTTTACGATATCAATTCAGCTAGCATTGGACAAGCGTATGATTTTATCGTATCGACGGTGGTGCTGATGTTTCTGCAAGCAGACCGCATTCCTGCAATTATCAAAAATATGCAGGAGCATACCACGGTCGGTGGTTATAATCTTATCGTTTGTGCTATGGACACGGAGGATTATCCTTGCTCTGTGAACTTCCCATTTACCTTTAAAGAAGGGGAATTGGCAGACTATTACAAGGACTGGGAATTGGTTAAGTACAATGAAAATCCAGGCCATTTGCACCGTCGCGATGAGAATGGCAATCGTATTCAACTACGCTTTGCGACCATGCTAGCTAAGAAAATAAAGTAAATAAGAATGAAGATTAGGAAATTTCCTGATCTTTTTTCTTTTTTTACGAATAATATAGAAAAGGAGGGAAATCATGTTTGTTGCGAGAGATGCTAGAGGAGAATTGGTAAATGTGTTAGAGGATAAGCTTGAGAAGGAAGAATACACCTGCCCAGCTTGTGGAGGTAAGCTCCGTTTGCGGCAAGGAGCAAGTGTCCGGACCCATTTTGCCCACAAAACCTTAAAAGACTGTGATTTTTCCTCTGAAAATGAAAGTCCAGAACACCTGGCAAATAAAGAATCCCTTTATCACTGGTTGAAAACAGAGGCTGAGGTGCAATTAGAATACCTGCTTCCAGAGCTTAAACAGATTGCGGATGTATTTGTAAATGGTCATCTTGCTCTAGAAGTTCAGTGTAGTCCCTTGCCTCAAAAAGTTCTTAAAGAGCGTAGCGAGGGTTATCGTAGTCAGGGTTACCAAGTACTGTGGTTGCTGGGAGAAAAACTGTGGCTCAAGGAGCGTTTGACCCGTCTGCAACAAGGTTTTCTTTATTTCAGTCAAAACATGGGATTTTATATTTGGGAATTGGACAAGAAAAAACAGGTTTTAAGGCTTAAATATCTCATACACCAGGATCTTCGAGGCAAACTCCATTATCAAATCAAGGAATTTCCCTATGGCCAAGATAGTCTACTGGAGATATTACGTTTTCCCTATAAGAAACAAAAAATATCTCATTTTACAGTTTCTGAGGATAAGGACATCTGTAGCTATATTCAGCAACAACTCTATTATCAAAATCCTATTTGGATGAAAGAACAAGCAGAAGCCTATCAAAAGGGGGAAAATCTCCTGACTTATGGGCTAAAAGAATGGTATCCACAAATTCGACCATTAGTAGGTGAGTTTTGCCAAATTGAGAAGGACTTAACCAGCTATTATCAGTATTTTCAAACCTATTACAAAGAAAATCCTCAAAATGATTGGCAAAAGCTTTATCCACCAGCCTTTTATCAGCAATATTTCTTGAAAAATATGGTAAAATAGAAAGGATGGAGGAATCTAATGGTATTACAAAGAAATGAAATAAATGAAAAAGATACATGGGATCTATCAACGATTTACCCAACTGACCAGGCTTGGGAAGAAGCCTTAAAAGATTTAACAGAACAATTGGAGAAAGTAGTCCAGTATGAAGGTCATCTCTTGGATAGTGCGGATAGCCTACTAGAAATTACTGAATTTTCTCTTGAAATGGAACGCCAGATGGAGAAGCTTTACGTTTATGCTCATATGAAAAATGACCAGGATACACGTGAAGCCAAGTACCAAGAGTACTATGCTAAGGCAATGACTCTCTATAGCCAGCTAGACCAAGCTTTTTCATTCTATGAACCTGAATTTATGGATATTAGCGAAAAGCAGTATGCTGACTTTTTAGAAGCTCAACCAAAATTGCGGGTTTATCAACACTATTTTGACAAGCTTTTACAAGGCAAGGAACACGTTCTTTCACAACGTGAAGAAGAATTATTGGCTGGAGCTGGGGAAATCTTTGGTTCGGCAAGTGAAACCTTTGCGATTTTAGATAATGCAGATATCGTCTTTCCATTTGTTAAAGATGAAGATGGTAACGAAGTACAATTATCACATGGCGTTTATATGCACTTGATGGAGTCTAAAAATCGTGGGGTTCGCCGTGGTGCCTATCAAGCCCTCTATGCGACTTACGAACAATTCCAACATACTTATGCCAAAACCTTGCAAACCAATGTTAAGGTGCAAAACTACCGAGCAAAAGTTCGCAACTACAAGAGTGCTCGTCATGCAGCCCTAGCGGCCAATTTTGTTCCAGAGAGCGTTTATGACAATTTGGTAGCAGCAGTTCGCAAGCATTTACCCCTCTTGCATCGTTACCTTGAGCTTCGTTCAAAGATTTTGGGGATTTCAGACCTCAAGATGTACGATGTCTACACACCGCTTTCATCTGTTGAATATAGCTTTACCTACCAAGAAGCTTTGAAAAAGGCAGAAGATGCCTTGGCAGTCTTGGGTGAGGATTACTTGAGCCGTGTTAAACGTGCCTTCAGCGAGCGTTGGATTGATGTTTACGAAAATCAAGGCAAGCGTTCAGGTGCCTACTCTGGCGGTTCTTACGATACCAATGCCTTTATGCTCCTTAACTGGCAGGACAATCTAGACAATCTCTTTACCCTTGTCCATGAGACTGGTCACAGTATGCATTCAAGCTATACTCGTGAAACGCAGCCTTATGTTTACGGAGATTATTCTATCTTCTTGGCTGAGATTGCATCAACTACCAATGAAAATATCTTGACGGAGAAATTATTGGAAGAAGTGGAAGACGACGCAACGCGCTTTGCTATTCTCAATAACTTCCTAGACGGTTTCCGTGGAACAGTTTTCCGCCAAACTCAATTTGCTGAGTTTGAACACGCCATTCACCAAGCGGATCAAAATGGTGAAGTCTTGACAAGCGATTTCTTAAATAAACTCTATGCAGACTTGAACCAAGAGTATTATGGATTGAGTAAGGAAGACAATCCTGAAATCCAATACGAGTGGGCTCGTATTCCACACTTCTACTATAACTACTATGTATATCAATATTCAACAGGCTTTGCAGCAGCTTCAGCTCTGGCTGAAAAGATTGTCCATGGTAGTCAAGAAGACCGTGACCGCTATATCGATTACCTCAAGGCAGGTAAATCTGACTATCCACTTAATGTCATGAGAAAAGCTGGTGTTGATATGGAGAAGGAAGACTATCTCAACGATGCCTTTGCAGTCTTTGAACGCCGTTTGAATGAGTTTGAAGCCCTTGTTGAAAAATTGGGATTGGCATAAGATGGTTGAATCGTATAGTAAAAATGCCAACCATAACATGCGTCGCCCTGTCGTCAAGGAAGAAATTGTGGACTTGATGCGTCAGCGCCAAAAGCAAGTCACAGGATCTTTGAAAGAATTGGAAGACTTTGCCCGCAAGGAAAATATTCCCATTATTCCCCATGAAACGGTTGCTTATTTCCGTTTTCTCATGGAAACCATACAACCTAAAAACATTCTGGAAATTGGGACGGCTATCGGTTTTTCAGCCCTCTTGATGGCGGAACATGCGCCAAAGGCCAAGATTACAACCATTGACCGCAATCCAGAGATGATTGGATTTGCCAAGGAAAATTTTGCCCAGTTTGACAGTCGTAAGCAAATCACACTCCTAGAAGGAGATGCGGTAGATGTCTTATCTACCCTGACAGAATCCTATGATTTCGTCTTTATGGATTCAGCCAAGTCTAAATATATCGTCTTTCTGCCAGAAATACTCAAACACTTGGACGTTGGAGGTGTGGTTGTCTTGGATGATATTTTTCAAGGTGGTGATGTTGCCAAGGACATTATGGAAGTTCGTCGTGGCCAGCGAACCATTTATCGAGGACTTCAAAGACTATTTGATGCAACCTTAGACAATCCAGGACTCACCGCAACATTAGTACCTCTGGGGGACGGCATTCTCATGCTTCGTAAAAATATTGCAGATGTTCAATTGTCTGTTGGCGAATGATTTTCAGAATAATTTAAGAAAATATAGTAAAATAGATAGGGTAACACTTATCTCAAAGGAGTAGACATGAAGAAAAAATTATTGGCAGGAGCCATTACACTATTATCAGTAGCAACTTTAGCAGCTTGTTCGAAAGGTTCAGAAGGGGCAGACCTTATCAGCATGAAAGGGGATGTCATCACAGAACATCAATTTTATGAGCAAGTGAAAAGCAACCCTTCAGCCCAACAAGTGTTGTTGAACTTGACCATCCAAAAAGTATTTGAGAAACAATACGGTTCAGAAGTAGATGACAAAGAAGTCAACGATACTATTGCCGAAGAAGAAAAACAATATGGCGAAAACTACCAACGTGTCTTGTCACAAGCAGGAATGACGATTGAAACACGTAAAGCTCAAATTCGTACAAGTAAATTAGTTGAGTTGGCAGTTAAGAAGGCAGCAGAAGCTGAACTGACAGATGATGCCTATAAGAAAGCATTTGACGAGTACACTCCAGATGTAACGGCTCAAATCATCCGTCTTGATAATGAAGATAAGGCCAAAGAAGTTCTCGAAAAAGCCAAAGCTAGTGATGCAGACTTTGCTCAATTAGCTAAAGATAACTCAACTGATGAGAAAACTAAAGCGAATGGTGGAGAAATCACCTTTGATTCTGCTTCAACAGAAGTACCAGAACAAGTTAAGAAAGCGGCATTTGCTCTAGATGTAAATGGCATTTCTGATGTGATCACAGCAACTGGTACACAAGCCTACAGTAGCCAATATTACATTGTAAAACTCATTAAGAAAACAGAAAAATCATCTAATATTGATGACTACAAAGAAAAATTAAAAACTGTTATCTTGACTCAAAAACAAAATGATTCAACATTTGTTCAAAGCATTATCGGAAAAGAACTGCAAGCAGCCAATATCAAGGTTAAAGACCAAGCATTCCAAAATATCTTTACCCAATATATCGGTGGTGGAGATTCAAGCTCAAGCAGTTCTTCAAAAGAATAAAACAGAAAAGAGCCAAGTGCTCTTTTTCTTATGACAAAAATGGTCTATCTGATGGATAAGAGTTTTTTTCTTTCGGAAAAAATGGTATAATAGCAATCAAAACTAGAAAACAAACGGAATTTGGGAAGCAATTGTGTTGTTCTCATTAGATTGGTGATACTATGAAGATTAGTAAAAGGCACCTATTAAATTATTCTATTCTAGTTCCTTACTTACTTTTATCTATTTTGGGCTTGATTGTGGTTTATTCGACAACCAGTGCTATTTTGATTCAAGAAGGCCAAAGTGCACTGCAGTTGGTCCGAAGTCAGGGAATATTTTGGATATTTAGTTTGATACTGATTGCCTTGATATATAAGTTGAGACTGAATTTTTTAAGAAACGAACGTCTTTTATTTATCGTTATGTTCGTTGAGCTGATTCTTTTAGTTTTGGCTCGTTTGATTGGTATTCCTGTCAATGGAGCCTATGGCTGGATTTCTGTAGGACCTTTGACCATTCAGCCAGCCGAATACTTGAAAATTATTATTATTTGGTATTTAGCAAATAAATTTTCCAAACAACAAGAGGATATAGCTATTTATGATTTTCAAGTTTTGACACAAAATCAGTGGCTTCCTCGTGCTTTTAATGACTGGCGCTTTGTCCTCTTTGTACTGATTGGGAGCCTTGCTATTTTCCCAGATTTGGGGAATGCTTCTATCTTAGCTTTGGTTGCCTTGATTATGTATACAATTAGTGGTATCGCTTATAGATGGTTTATTGCATTTTTGGGAATTTTAGTGGGAGTTTCAGCCCTATCCTTATCACTGATTTCTTTTATAGGGGTTGATAAGTTTTCAAAAGTTCCAGTATTTGGTTATGTTGCCAAGCGTTTCAGTGCCTATTTTAATCCCTTTGCCGATTTGGCAGGAGCAGGCCACCAACTCGCAAATTCCTACTTTGCCATGGTAAATGGTGGTTGGTTTGGTCTAGGTTTAGGAAATTCAATTGAAAAGCGTGGCTATTTACCAGAGGCCCATACAGATTTTGTATTTTCAATTGTCATCGAAGAATTTGGATTTGTAGGGGCCGGCTTGATTTTAGCACTTGTCTTTTTCCTGATTTTGCGAATTATCCTAGTCGGAATTCGTGCTAAGAATCCCTTTAATTCCATGATGGCGATTGGGGTTGGGGGGATGATGTTGATCCAGGTGTTTGTCAATATCGGTGGAATTTCTGGTATTATTCCTTCGACAGGAGTAACCTTTCCTTTCTTATCGCAAGGAGGGAATAGTCTTCTGGTCTTGTCTGTAGCCATCGCCTTTGTCTTAAATATTGATGCAAGTGAAAAGCGTGCTCAATTGTATGAGGAGTTAGAAGCTCACTCCTCAAACTATATGTAGAGCTGATAGTGGAAAGGATTACCTATGTCTCTTCAAAAATTAGAAAACTATAGTAATAAAGCTGTCGTGCAAGAAGAAGTACTGATTTTAACAGAATTGTTAGAAGATATCACTAAAAACATGCTTGCCCCAGAGACTTTTGAAAAAATCATGCAGTTGAAAGAATTGTCAACTCAAGAAGATTATCAAGGCTTGAACCAATTGGTTACTAGTCTGTCAAATGATGAAATGGCTTATATTTCACGCTATTTCTCAATTTTGCCTCTCTTGATTAATATTTCAGAAGACGTGGATTTGGCTTATGAAATCAACCACCAAAATAATATTGATCAAGATTATCTTGGAAAATTATCAGCAACAATCAAAATGGTTGCTGAAAAAGAAAATGCGGTTGAAATTCTTGAACACTTGAATGTTGTTCCTGTTTTGACAGCCCATCCAACACAAGTGCAACGTAAGAGTATGTTGGATTTGACCAACCATATCCATACCCTCTTGCGTAAGTATCGTGATGTGAAATTAGGCTTGATTAATAAGGAAAAATGGCATAATGATCTCCGTCGTTACATTGAGATTATCATGCAGACAGACATGATTCGTGAAAAGAAATTGAAAGTCACCAATGAAATCACGAATGTTATGGAATACTACAATAGTTCATTCCTGAAGGCAGTTCCTCATTTGACTGCTGAGTACAAGCGTCTGGCTAAAAAACACGGCTTGGAGTTGAAACATCCTAAACCAATTACCATGGGTATGTGGATTGGTGGAGACCGTGATGGTAATCCTTTTGTTACAGCAGATACCCTGAAACAATCTGCTATGACTCAGTGTGAAGTCATCATGAATTACTATGATGAAAAGATTTACCAACTTTATCGTGAATTCTCTCTCTCAACCAGTATTGTCAATGTGAGCAAGCAAGTTAGAGAAATGGCTCGTCAATCCAAGGACAACTCTATTTACCGTGAAAAAGAGCTGTATCGTCGTGCCTTGTTTGATATTCAATCAAAAATCCAAGCAACAAAAACCTATCTGATTGAAGATAAGGAAGTTGGAGCTCGCTATGAAACAGCTAATGATTTTTATAAGGATTTAATTACTATTCGTGATTCCCTCTTGGAAAATAAGGGTGAAGCACTGATTTCTGGTGATTTTGTTGAGCTGATTCAGGCAGTTGAAATTTTTGGTTTCTATTTGGCATCTATTGACATGCGCCAGGACTCTAGTGTTCATGAGGCCTGCGTAGCTGAACTTTTGAAATCAGCAGGAATTCATTCGCGTTATAGCGAACTCAGTGAAGAAGAAAAATGCCAGCTTCTTTTGAAAGAATTAGAAGAAGATCCACGTATTCTTTCTGCCACTCACGTTGAAAAATCAGAGTTACTTGAAAAAGAATTAGCCATATTTAAAGCTGCTCGTAAGTTGAAAGATAAGTTGGGAGATGATGTCATTCGTCAGACTATCATTTCACATGCAACCAGCGTATCAGACATGTTGGAATTGGCTATCTTGCTAAAAGAAGTAGGGTTAGTTGATAAAGAAAGAGCCCGCGTCCAAATCGTTCCTCTCTTTGAAACAATCGAGGACTTGGACCACTCAGAAGAAACCATGAGAGAATACCTTTCTCTTCCTCTTGCTAAGAAATGGATTGCTTCACGTAATAACTATCAAGAAATCATGCTTGGTTACTCTGATAGTAATAAAGATGGTGGTTATCTTTCATCATGTTGGACTCTCTACAAGGCTCAACAACAATTGACTGCTATTGGAGATGAATTTGGTGTTAAGGTTACCTTCTTCCATGGCCGTGGTGGTACTGTCGGTCGTGGTGGTGGACCAACCTATGAAGCCATCACCTCTCAACCGCTCAAGTCTATTAAGGATCGTATCCGCTTGACGGAGCAGGGTGAAGTAATTGGGAATAAATACGGTAACAAAGACGCTGCTTACTATAACCTTGAAATGCTGGTTTCAGCAGCCATTAACCGTATGATTACGCAGAAGAAGAGTGATACCAACACCTCAAATCGATATGAAGCCATTATGGACCAAGTAGTGGACCGTAGTTATGATATCTACCGTGATTTAGTCTTTGGTAATGACCATTTCTATGATTATTTCTTTGAGTCAAGTCCAATTAAGGCTATTTCAAGCTTTAATATTGGTTCTCGCCCAGCCGCTCGTAAGACTATTACTGAAATCGGTGGTTTGCGAGCTATTCCTTGGGTGTTCTCATGGTCGCAAAGTCGTGTTATGTTCCCTGGCTGGTATGGTGTCGGATCAAGTTTCAAAGAATTTATCGATAAGAATCCAGAAAATATCGCTATTCTACGAGATATGTATCAAAATTGGCCTTTCTTCCAGTCGCTTCTTTCAAATGTCGACATGGTATTGTCAAAATCAAATATGAACATTGCTTTTGAATATGCCAAACTGTGTGAAGATGATCAAGTAAAAGCAATCTATGAGACAATTTTAAATGAATGGCAAGTTACCAAGGAAGTTATCTTGGCTATCGAAGGATATGATGAACTTTTAGCTGAAAATCCATATCTAAAAGCAAGTTTGGATTACCGTATGCCTTACTTTAATATCCTTAACTATATCCAGTTGGAGTTGATTAAACGTCAACGTCGAGGAGAATTATCAAGCGATCAAGAAAAATTAATCCATACAACCATCAACGGAATTGCAACAGGATTGCGTAATTCAGGCTGATACCTAAAGCTTCCTCTTTTCTATAGGGGAAGTTTTTGATTATTTCAAAAAAATGCTAAAAGAGTCTTGACAAGTAGTTGAAAAATGATATAATTTAACCATTCAGAAAAGTAATCATTCAAACTTTTTAGAGAGTCTGTGGTAGCTGAAAACAGATAAGTGATGATGATGAAAATTGGGCTGAATGTTATGTAGAATTTGAAATCATAAAAATTCGGTGAGCACACCTTACAGTGCATCTCGTTATTGCGAGACAGAGCGATAGGGAAATTCCCTATAATTGAGGTGGTACCGCGCATCGACGTCCTCACACAAGTTTTTTGTGTGAGGACTTTTTTTGATGGAGGTTAGTATGGAAAGAAAACGATGGCGTCGCCTGTTTATACTCAATGAAAATCAAAAAGCAAACTAGGAAGCTAGCCGCAAGCTGCTCAAAACACTGTTTTGAGGTTGTGGATAGAACTGACAGAGTCAGTATCATATACCTACGGTAAGGCGACGCTGACGTGGTTTGAAGAGATTTTCGAAGAGTATTAGATAAGTGAAGTATTTTAAAGGAATAAAAAAGGAGAAATAGAATGAAAAATAAACGTTTAATTGGAATTATCGCTGCATTAGCAGTCTTAGTAGCAGGAAGCTTGATTTACTCTTCAATGAATAAACCAGAAGCTAAGAATGAGAAGAAAGTTGCCAAAGTTGGTGTCCTTCAGTTTGTGAGCCATCCATCTCTTGACTTGATTTATAAAGGGATTCAAGATGGACTTGCAGAAGAAGGTTATAAAGATGACCAGTTGAAGATTGACTTTATGAACTCAGAAGGTGACCAAAGTAAGGTTGCGACAATGAGTAAACAATTGGTTGCAAATGGGAATGACCTTGTGGTTGGTATTGCAACGCCAGCTGCTCAAGGTTTGGCAAGCGCCACAAAAGACCTACCTGTTATCATGGCTGCTATTACAGACCCAATCGGTGCTAACTTGGTCAAAGATTTGAAAAAACCAGGTGGCAACATTACAGGGGTATCTGACCACAATCCAGCTCAACAACAAGTTGAACTCATCAAAGCTTTGACACCAAATGTGAAAACAATCGGAGCTCTTTACTCAAGTAGCGAAGACAATTCAAAAACTCAAGTCGAAGAATTTAAGGCTTATGCTGAAAAAGCAGGTTTGACAGTGGAAACATTTGCAGTTCCTTCAACAAATGAAATTGCTTCAACAGTTAATGTTATGACTAGCAAGGTCGATGCTATCTGGGTTCCAATTGATAACACCATTGCATCAGCTTTTTCAACAGTTGTATCAAGCAACCAATCAGCTAAAAAACCAATTTATCCAAGCGCGACTGCAATGGTAGAAGCTGGTGGTTTGGCATCAGTTGTAGTTGACCAACATGATCTCGGTGTGGCAACAGGTAAAATGATTGCACAAGTTTTGAAAGGTGCAAAACCAGCTGATACTCCAGTCAATGTCTTTTCAACTGGTAAGTCAGTGATTAATAAAAAATTGGCACAAGAGCTAGGTATTACTATTCCTGAATCTGTTCTAAAAGAAGCAGGACAAGTGATTGAATAATCTACAATGGAGGAGTTGGGGACATCTCCTCCAATTTTTTACAATAGAAATCGTATAGAAAAGGTTAAGAAACAGATGATATTATCTATTATTTCTCAAGGATTTGTCTGGGCTATTTTAGGTCTGGGAATCTTTATGACATTTAGGATTTTAAACTTTCCAGATATGACGACAGAAGGTTCCTTCCCTCTTGGGGGAGCTGTTGCTGTTACTTTGATAACGAAAGGCGTGAATCCTTTTTTAGCGACACTTGTTGCTGTTGGAGCCGGTTGTTTGGCTGGTATGGCAGCAGGACTTCTTTATACAAAAGGGAAGATCCCAACCTTGCTCTCAGGGATTTTGGTGATGACTTCTTGTCACTCAATCATGCTCTTGATTATGGGACGTGCAAATTTAGGATTGCTTGGAACCAAGCAAATCCAGGATGTTTTACCTTTTGATTCAGATTTGAACCAACTCTTGACAGGTCTCATCTTTGTCAGTCTTGTTATTGTTCTCATGCTCTTTTTCTTGGACACTAAACTCGGACAAGCCTATATTGCTACAGGTGACAATCCTGATATGGCTAGAAGTTTCGGGATTCATACTGGACGCATGGAGCTCATGGGATTGGTCTTATCAAATGGTGTAATTGCCCTTGCAGGTGCCCTCATTGCTCAGCAAGAAGGGTATGCTGATGTGTCTCGAGGAATCGGGGTTATCGTTGTAGGTCTTGCAAGTTTGATTATTGGAGAAGTTATTTTCAAGAGTTTGAGCTTGGCAGAGCGTTTGGTTGCCATTGTTGTAGGTTCTATCGCTTATCAATTCTTAGTGTGGGCAGTTATTGCGCTTGGCTTTAATACAAGTTACCTTCGTTTGTACAGCGCCGTGATTTTAGCAGTCTGCCTCATGATTCCAACATTTAAGCAAACAATCTTGAAAGGAGCCAAATTAAGCAAATGACAGCAATTGTAGAATTAAAAAATGCAACCAAAGTCGTTAAAAATGGCTTTGATGAAGAAAAGATTATTTTAAATGATGTTTCCTTAGAAATTTTTGAACAGGACTTTATTACGATTTTAGGTGGAAATGGTGCTGGGAAATCAACCCTCTTTAACACTATAGCAGGAACCTTATCACTAACTAGTGGAACTATTCGTATCTTGGGTGAGGATGTTACTAAGTTTTCACCAGAGAAGCGCGCTAAGTATCTGTCTCGTGTCTTCCAAGATCCAAAGATGGGGACAGCTCCTCGTATGACAGTGGCAGAGAATCTATTGATTGCCAAGTTTCGTGGTGAAAAGCGTGGATTGTTACCACGACGCTTGACTAGTTATAAGAATGAATTTCAGGCGACCATTGAAAAAGTAGGAAATGGTCTTGAGAAACATTTGAATACACCGATTGAGTTCTTATCAGGTGGGCAAAGACAGGCCTTGAGTCTCTTGATGGCAACCTTGAAGCGGCCTGAATTACTCTTGTTAGACGAGCATACTGCGGCCCTTGATCCAAAGACCAGTGTGGCCTTGATGGAATTGACAGACGAATTTGTCAAGAAAGACCAGTTGACAGCTCTTATGATTACCCACCATATGGAAGATGCTCTCAAATATGGCAATCGCTTGATTGTCATGAAAGAAGGACGAATTATCCAAGATTTGAACCAAGAAGAAAAAGCAAAAATGAAAATCTCTGATTATTATCAGCTCTTTGAATAAAGTAGGGAAAATGAGTGAAATGGTTTACTTTTTTTCTGAAATAAAGTATACTATATAAAGTAAACTATGATAACATGGAGGTATTGTGTATGGTTGACAAACAAGTCATTGAAGAAATCAAAAACAATGCCAACATTGTGGAAGTCATAGGAGATGTGATTTCTTTACAAAAGGCAGGACGGAACTATCTAGGGCTCTGTCCTTTTCATGGTGAAAAAACACCTTCTTTTAACGTTGTAGAGGACAAGCAGTTTTACCACTGTTTTGGTTGTGGTCGCTCGGGTGATGTCTTTAAGTTCATCGAGGAGTACCAAGGGGTTCCCTTTATGGAGGCTGTCCAAATCTTAGGTCAGCGTGTTGGGATAGAGGTGGAAAAACCGCTTTATAGTGAGCAGAAGCCAGCCTCGCCTCACCAAGCTCTTTATGATATGCACGAAGATGCGGCTAAATTTTATCATGCTATTCTCATGACAACGACCATGGGGGAAGAGGCTAGAAACTACCTTTATCAGCGTGGTTTGACAGATGAAGTGCTCAAGCATTTTCGGATTGGTTTAGCACCTCCAGAACGAAACTATCTCTATCAACGTTTGTCTGGTCAGTATCGTGATGAGGATTTTCTAGATTCAGGGCTATTTTACCTATCAGATGCCAATCAATTTGTAGACACCTTTCACAATCGCATTATGTTTCCCCTGACAAATGACCAAGGAAAGGTCATTGCCTTCTCAGGTCGTATCTGGCAGAAAACGGATTCACAAACTTCTAAGTATAAAAATAGCCGATCGACTGCAATTTTTAACAAAAGTTACGAATTATATCATATGGATAGGGCAAAAAAATCTTCTGGTAAAACCAGTGAGATTTACCTGATGGAAGGGTTCATGGATGTCATTGCAGCCTATCGGGCTGGAATCGAAAATGCTGTAGCGTCTATGGGAACGGCCTTAAGTCGTGAGCATGTTGAGCATCTGAAAAGGTTAACCAAGAAGTTGGTTCTTGTTTACGATGGCGATAAGGCTGGGCAAGCCGCGACTTTGAAAGCGCTGGACGAAATTGGTGATATGCCTGTGCAAATCGTCAGCATGCCTGATAACTTGGATCCAGATGAGTATCTACAAAAAAATGGACCAGAAGACTTGGCCTATCTATTAACGAAAACTCGTATTAGTCCGATTGAGTTCTACATTCACCAGTATAAGCCTGAAAATAGTGAAAATTTGCAGGCTCAGATTGAGTTTATTGAAAAAATAGCTCCCTTGATTGTTCAAGAAAAGTCCATTACTGCTCAAAACAGCTATATTCATATTTTAGCTGACAGTCTGGCGTCCTTTGATTATGCCCAGATTGAGCAGATTGTTAATGAAAGCCGTCAGGCACAAAGGCAGAATCGCATGGAAGTAATTTCCAGACCGACGCAAATCACTATGCCTGTCACCAAGCAGTTATCGGCTATTATGAGGGCAGAAGCTCATTTACTTTATCGAATGATGGAATCTCCCCTTATTTTGAATGATTACCGTTTGCGAGAAGACTTTGTATTTGACACACCTGAATTTCAGGTCTTATATGACTTGCTTGGTCAGTATGGCAATCTTCCTCCAGAAGTTTTAGCAGAACAGACAGAGGAAGTTGAAAGAGCTTGGTACCAAGTCTTAGCTCAGGATTTGCCTGCTGAGATGTCACCGCAGGAACTTAGTGAAGTAGAAATGACTCGAAACAAGGCTCTCTTGAATCAGGACAATATGAGAATCAAAAAGAAGGTGCAGGAAGCTAGCCATGTAGGAGATACCGACACAGCCCTAGAAGAATTGGAACGTTTAATTTCCCAAAAGAGAAGAATGGAGTAATAATGGCAACAAAACAAAAAGAAGTAACAACATTTGACGTACAAGTAGCAGAATTTATCCGCAATCATAAGCAAAAAGGGACAGCAACAGACGATGAAATCAATGCTAGTCTTGTCGTTCCTTTTACCTTGGACGCTGATGGGATTGAAGATCTCTTGCAACGAATTCAGGATGCAGGGATTTCAATCACAGATAACGAAGGAAATCCAAGTGCGCGTGTTCTTAGTGCAGAAGAAGAACCAGAACTTAGCGATGAGGATTTGATTGGTTCAACTTCGGCTAAGGTCAATGACCCTGTCCGTATGTACTTGAAAGAAATCGGGGTCGTACCTCTTTTGACCAATGAAGAGGAAAAAGAATTGGCACTTGCTGTTGAAGCTGGCGATATCGAAGCCAAACAACGTCTTGCGGAAGCCAACCTTCGTTTGGTTGTTTCTATTGCCAAACGCTATGTCGGCCGCGGTATGCAGTTCCTTGACTTGATTCAAGAAGGAAATATGGGCTTGATGAAGGCTGTTGACAAGTTTGATTATTCTAAAGGGTTCAAGTTTTCAACTTACGCAACTTGGTGGATTCGTCAGGCAATCACTCGTGCTATTGCGGATCAAGCTCGTACCATTCGTATCCCAGTTCACATGGTTGAAACAATCAATAAATTGGTTCGTGAACAGCGTAATCTCCTTCAAGAATTGGGACAAGATCCAACACCAGAACAAATCGCTGAACGTATGGATATGACACCTGATAAGGTTCGTGAAATCTTGAAGATTGCTCAAGAACCGGTATCCCTTGAAACTCCAATCGGTGAAGAGGATGATAGTCACCTTGGGGACTTTATCGAAGATGAAGTGATTGAAAATCCAGTGGATTATACAACTCGTATCGTCTTGCGTGAGCAGTTGGATGAGGTCTTGGATACTCTTACAGACCGTGAAGAAAATGTTTTGCGTCTACGTTTTGGGTTAGATGATGGGAAAATGCGCACTCTTGAAGATGTGGGGAAAGTCTTTAACGTAACTCGTGAGCGTATCCGTCAGATTGAAGCAAAGGCTTTGAGAAAACTACGCCAACCAAGTCGTAGCAAACCGCTTCGTGATTTTATTGAAGACTAAGAGTGAGGATGAATATGGCTTATACAGAAGAGCAAATTGAAAACATCAAAACACGAATTTTATCAGCCTTGGAAGAAGTTATTGACCCTGAGTTGGGAATCGATATTGTCAATCTTGGTTTGATTTATGAGATTCGTTTTGATGGCGACACAGGGCAAACAGAGATTGATATGACGTTGACAACTATGGGTTGTCCCTTGGCAGACCTTTTGACGGATCAGATTTATGATGCTATGACAGAGGTGCCAGAAGTAACGGATACTGAGGTTAAATTAGTCTGGTATCCAGCCTGGACAGTTGAAAAAATGAGTCGCTATGCACGCATTGCCCTAGGCATTAAGTAAACATATAAAAGCATGTGAGAGACCCTTGGAAAAGTGAGGAAATTTCCCCCTCTTTTCCTCTAGTCTCTCCTTTCTTTTGCTGATTTTATTCAAAGAAAATGATATAATAGTAGTTATGGAAAAAAAGAAATTACGCATCAATATGTTGAGTTCAAGTGAGAAAGTAGCAGGACAAGGAGTTTCAGGTGCTTACCGTGAATTAGTTCGTCTTCTTCAACGTGATGCCAAGGACCAATTGATTGTTACAGAAAATCTTCCAATAGAGGCAGATGTGACTCACTTTCATACCATTGATTTCCCCTATTATTTATCAACATTCCAAAAGAAACGCTCAGGAAGGAAAGTTGGCTATGTGCATTTCTTACCTGATACACTTGAGGGGAGTTTGAAAATTCCATTTTTCTTAAAGGGAATTGTGAAACGCTATGTATTTTCTTTTTACAACCGGATGGAGCACTTGGTGGTGGTCAATCCTATGTTTATCGAGGATTTGGTCGCAGCTGGTATTCCACGTGAAAAAGTGACTTATATTCCTAACTTTGTAAACAAGGAAAAATGGCTACCTCTTCCACAGGAAGAGGTAGCGAGACTGCGTATAGAGCTAGGTCTTAGTGACAATCAGTTTATCGTAGTAGGTGCTGGTCAAGTTCAGAAGCGCAAAGGGATTGACGATTTTATCCGTCTGGCTGAGGAATTGCCGCAAATTACCTTTATCTGGGCAGGTGGTTTCTCTTTTGGTGGTATGACAGATGGTTATGAACGTTACAAGAAAATCATGGAGAATCCCCCTAAAAATTTGATTTTTCCAGGTATTGTGTCACCAGAGCGGATGCGCGAATTGTATGCCCTAGCGGACCTTTTCTTGTTGCCTAGTTACAATGAGCTCTTTCCGATGACGATTTTAGAGGCTGCCAGTTGTGAAGCTCCTATTATGTTGCGTGATTTAGATCTTTATAAGGTGATTTTAGAGGGGAATTATCGGGCGACAGCAGACAGAGAAGAGATGAAAGAAGCTATTCTGGAATATCAAGCGAATCCTGCTGCTTTAAAAGATTTGAAAGAAAAAGCTAAGAATATTTCTAGAGAGTATTCAGAAGAGCATCTGTTACAAATCTGGTTGGACTTTTATGAGAAACAAGCTGCTTTAGGGAGAAAGTAAAAAGTGAGGTAATCTATGCGAATTGGTTTATTTACAGATACCTATTTTCCTCAGGTTTCAGGTGTTGCGACCAGTATTCGAACCTTGAAAACAGAGCTTGAAAAGCAGGGGCACGCTGTTTTTATCTTTACGACGACAGATAAGAATGTCAATCGTTATGAAGATTGGCAGATTATCCGCATTCCAAGTGTTCCCTTCTTTGCTTTTAAGGATCGCCGCTTTGCCTATCGAGGTTTCAGCAAGGCGCTTGAAATTGCTAAACAATATCAGCTAGATATTATTCATACCCAGACAGAATTTTCTCTTGGCTTGTTGGGAATTTGGATTGCGCGTGAATTGAAGATTCCAGTCATCCATACCTATCACACCCAATACGAAGACTACGTGCATTATATTGCTAAGGGGATGTTGATTCGTCCTAGTATGGTCAAGTACTTAGTCAGAGGTTTCCTGCATGATGTGGATGGGGTTATTTGTCCTAGTGAGATTGTCCATGATTTGCTATCTGACTATAAGGTCAAGGTTGAAAAACGGGTCATTCCAACTGGGATTGAATTAGCTAAGTTTGAGCGTCCGGAAATCAAGCAGGAAAATCTGAAAGAACTACGTAGTAAACTAGGGATTCAAGATGATGAAAAGATGTTGCTTAGTCTTTCCAGAATTTCCTATGAAAAAAATATTCAAGCAGTTTTAGCAGCCTTTGCAGAAGTTCTGAAAGAAGAAGACAAGGTTAAACTGGTGGTAGCTGGGGATGGTCCTTATCTGGATGACCTCAAAGAGCAAGCCCAGAAACTAGAGATTCAAGACTCTGTTGTCTTTACAGGGATGATTGCTCCTAGTGAGACAGCTCTTTACTATAAGGCGGCGGATTTCTTCATCTCGGCATCGACAAGTGAAACCCAAGGCTTGACCTACTTGGAAAGCTTAGCCAGTGGAACGCCTGTCATTGCTCATGGAAATCCTTATCTGGACAATCTGATCAGTGATAAAATGTTTGGAACCTTGTACTATGGAGAACATGATTTGGCTGGTGCTATTTTGGAAGCCCTGATTGCAACGCCAGACATGAATGAGCATACCTTATCAGAGAAATTGTATGAGATTTCAGCTGAGAACTTTGGGAAACGAGTGCATGAGTTTTATCTGGATGCCATTATTTCAAATAACTTCCAGAAAGATTTAGCCAAAGATGATACGGTCAGCCAGCGTATCTTTAAGACAGTTTTGTATCTACCGCAAAAGGTGGTCGCTGTGCCTGTAAAAGGCTCTAGACGCATGCTGAGGGCTTCAAAAACACAGTTAATCAGCATCAGAGATTATTGGAAAGACCATGAAGAATAGAAAGAGGAATAGCTATGAAAAAACAATTGATGAGAAGTGGTAGTGATCAAAAAATTGCTGGAGTATGTGCTGGGGTCGCAAATTATTTTGATGTGGATCCGACTATTGTTCGTGTAATATGGGGTGTTCTTGCATTTTGTTATGGAGCTGGAATTGTAGCCTATATCATTTTATGGATTATTGCACCAGTAGCAAGTGACTATTGAAAACTAGCTCAATTCATGCTAAGATAATAGAAAATAGAATGTAACGAAGGAGAGAAAAATGGCATTTGGAGATAATGGAAATCGTAAAAAAACTATGTTTGAGAAAATAACCTTGTTTATCGTGATTATCATGCTAGTAGCAAGTTTATTGGGAATTTTTGCAACTGCAATTGGTGCCCTCAGTAATCTATAAAATAGATTCAAGAAAATTTAGTGACTGGGATTTCCCAGCCCTTTTTTAAAGTGAGAAGAAAAAATGAGTATGTTTTTAGATACAGCTAAGATCAAGGTCAAGGCTGGTAATGGTGGTGATGGCATGGTTGCCTTTCGCCGTGAAAAATATGTCCCTAATGGCGGTCCTTGGGGCGGTGATGGTGGTCGTGGAGGCAATGTCGTCTTCGTTGTAGATGAAGGTTTACGTACCCTCATGGATTTCCGCTATAATCGCCATTTCAAGGCTGATTCTGGTGAAAAAGGGATGACCAAAGGGATGCATGGTCGTGGAGCTGAGGACCTTAGAGTTCGAGTACCACAAGGTACGACTGTTCGTGATGCAGAGACTGGCAAGGTTTTGACAGATTTGATTGAACATGGTCAAGAATTTATCGTTGCCCACGGTGGTCGTGGTGGACGTGGAAATATTCGTTTCGCAACACCAAAAAATCCTGCACCGGAAATCTCTGAAAATGGAGAACCAGGTCAGGAACGTGAGTTACAATTGGAACTAAAAATCTTGGCAGATGTCGGTTTAGTAGGTTTTCCATCTGTAGGGAAATCAACACTTTTAAGTGTTATCACATCTGCTAAACCTAAAATTGGTGCCTACCACTTTACGACCATTGTGCCAAATCTAGGTATGGTTCGCACCCAATCAGGTGAATCCTTTGCAGTAGCTGATTTACCAGGTTTGATTGAAGGGGCTAGTCAAGGTGTTGGTTTGGGAACTCAGTTCCTCCGTCACATTGAGCGTACCCGTGTCATCCTTCATATTATTGATATGTCAGCTAGCGAAGGCCGTGATCCTTATGAGGATTATCTTGCCATCAATAAAGAGCTGGAGTCGTATAATCTTCGTCTCATGGAGCGTCCACAGATTATTGTATCCAATAAGATGGATATGCCTGAGAGTCAGGAAAATCTTGAAGAATTTAAGAAAAAATTGGCTGAAAACTATGATGAATTTGAAGAGTTACCAGCTATCTTCCCAATTTCCGGATTGACCAAGCAAGGTTTGGCTACGCTTTTGGATGCTACAGCTGAATTGTTAGACAAGACACCAGAATTCTTGCTCTACGACGAGTCAGATATGGAAGAAGAAGCTTATTATGGATTTGATGAGGAAGAAAAAGCCTTTGAAATTAGTCGTGATGACGATGCGACATGGGTGCTTTCTGGTGAAAAACTGATGAAACTCTTTAATATGACCAACTTTGATCGTGACGAATCAGTCATGAAATTTGCTCGCCAACTTCGTGGTATGGGAGTTGATGAATCTCTTCGTGCGCGTGGTGCTAAGGATGGAGATTTAGTCCGCATTGGTAAATTTGAGTTTGAATTTGTAGACTAGGAGACTGGTATGGGAGATAAACCGATATCTTTCCGAGATGCGGATGGAAATTTCGTTTCCGCTGCAGATGTTTGGAATGAAAAGAAATTGGAAGAACTATTTAATCGTCTCAATCCAAATCGTGCCTTGAGATTGGCACGAGCTAAAAAAGAAAATCCATCACAGTAAAGAAGATAAAACTCCAATTATCAGTCAAGTTAACGGTAACGAATAGAAGCTAAGGTCGAGAAAGGGCAAAATTTGTCCTTTCTTTTTACTTATAAATTATAATATATTGAAATAGAATGTAAACAAATAGACTAGGGAATTCAAATCAAATTTCTAACAAGGCTTTATAAGTAGTGTTGTCCTATTCTAGCTTCAAGATACTGTATTTTTTCTATTGAAAAAGAATTTTTTTACAAAAATAGTTGGTTATTTAGTTTATTTATGCTATAATAGGAGCAATTATTTTTAGGAGGTGTCAGTATGTCTTATTTGTTTGAGATATTACCGAGTTTATTGAGCGGTGCAAGCATGACTTTACAGGTTTTTGTGCTGGTCTTGATTTTTTCTATTCCCTTGGGCGTTTTGATTGCCTTTGCCTTGCAAGTCCATTGGAAGCCCCTCCATCATCTGATTAACATTTACATTTGGATTATGCGAGGGACACCCTTGCTCTTGCAATTGATCTTTATCTATTATGTGCTACCAAGTATTGGGATCCGTTTAGATCGCCTTCCTGCGGCTATCATTGCCTTTGTTTTGAATTATGCGGCTTACTTTGCTGAAATTTTCCGTGGGGGGATTGATACCATTCCTAAAGGTCAATATGAGGCTGCCAAGGTCTTGAAGTTTAGTCCTTTTGACACAGTTCGCTATATTATTTTGCCTCAGGTGACCAAGATTGTTCTTCCTAGTGTCTTTAATGAGGTTATGAGTTTGGTCAAGGATACTTCTCTGGTCTATGCTCTAGGAATTTCAGATCTTATCTTGGCGAGTCGAACAGCTGCCAACCGTGATGCTAGTTTGGTTCCTATGTTCTTAGCAGGAGCCATTTACTTAATTTTGATTGGTATTGTGACCATTCTTGCCAAAAAAGTTGAGAAGAAGTACAGTTACTATAGATAGGAGGCTGCCATGTTAGAATTACGAAATATCAATAAGGGATTTGGTGAAAAGCAAATTTTGTCCAATTTCAGTCTAAGTATTCCTGAAAAACAAATCCTGGCTATCGTTGGGCCTTCTGGTGGAGGTAAAACAACTCTCTTACGTATGCTTGCAGGTCTTGAAACCATTGATTCAGGGCAAATCTTTTATAATGGAGAACCTTTAGAATTGGATGAACTGGAGAAGCGAAATCTACTGGGATTTGTCTTCCAAGATTTTCAACTTTTCCCTCATTTATCAGTTCTAGATAATTTGACTTTATCACCTGTGAAAACTATGGGAATGAAGCAGGAAGAGGCTGAGAAGAAGGCGCGTGATCTCTTGGAACAGTTAGGACTGGCAGGGCACGCAGACGCCTATCCATTCTCACTATCTGGTGGGCAAAAGCAACGGGTGGCCTTGGCGCGTGCTATGATGATTGACCCAGAAATCATTGGCTACGATGAACCAACTTCGGCCCTAGATCCAGAATTACGCTTGGAAGTGGAAAAACTGATTTTGCAAAATAGGGAACTTGGGATGACGCAGATTGTGGTTACCCACGATTTACAATTCGCTGAAAATATTGCAGATCAGATTCTCAAGGTTGAGCCCAAGTAGGAGGTGACGATGACTAATAAGAAAATTGCTTTGGTATTGGTTTCGTTCCTGACTCTCTTTTTAACGGCTTGTACTCAGAAGGCTAGCAATCCAAAGCAGGATAACTGGGATAAGTATCAAGAGCAAGGCAGTATAACCATTGGTTTTGACAATACCTTTGTACCCATGGGATTTGAAGAAAAGAATGGCCAATATACGGGCTTTGATATTGACTTAGCACAAGCAGTTTCTGAAAAATTAGATTTTAAGGTGCAATTTCAGCCAATTGACTGGGATATGAAGGAAACGGAACTGCAAAATGGGACCATTGATGCCATCTGGAATGGCTATTCTGCCACTGATGAACGCCGAGAGAAGGTTGCCTTTAGCATTCCTTATATGGAAAATCAGCAAGTTCTGGTTACGAAGAGAAGCCAGCAAATTCATTCAGTAGAGGAGATGAAGGATAAGGCCTTGGGTGCCCAAGCTGGGTCCTCTGGTTATCTTGACTTTGAGGCCCAGCCAGATTTATTGAAAAATCGTGTCAAAGACCAGAAGGCCAATCAATACCAGAGTTTCAATGAAGCCTTGATTGATTTGAAGAATGACCGAATTGATGCCTTGTTGATTGACCGAGTGTATGCTAATTACTACCTCCAGTCTGAGGGGATATTAAATGACTATAATGTCTTTTCAGCTGGATTTGAGAGTGAATCTTTTGCGGTCGGAGTTAGACCAGCTGATAAAAGATTATTAACAGCATTAAACCAAGCCTTTATCGAACTATACCAAGAAGGAAAGTTCCAGGAAATCAGCCAGAAATGGTTTGGAGAAGATGTAGCAACAAAAGAAGTGAAAAGTAGAGATTGAGTTTTTACTCAGTCTCTTTTTGCATCAAAAAATCCTCTGGCAAGTACCAGAGGATAAGAGCTTATTTCATTGTTGGGAAGAGCAATACATCACGGATAGTAGTTGTGTCGGTGAGGAGCATGCAGAGACGGTCGATACCAATTCCTAAACCACCTGTTGGCGGCATACCGTATTCAAGAGCTTCAATGTAGTCATAGTCGATTCCTGTCGCTTCATCATCACCAAGTTCTTTGGCTTTAGCTTGGGCTTCGAAACGGCTAAGCTGATCGATTGGGTCGTTCAACTCAGTAAAGGCATTACCGTACTCCTTAGTCATGATGAAGAGCTCGAAGCGGTCAGTAAAGCGATCGTCTTCAGGATTTTTCTTAGCCAGTGGAGATACAGCTACTGGATGTCCATAGACAAAGGTTGGTTGGATCAAAGTTTCTTCAACAAACTCTTCAAAGAAGGCATTGATGATGTGGCCAACTTCAGTGTAGTGTTTTTCAACTGGAACTTTCTTCTCAGCTGCGATTGCCTTAGCTTCTTCCAAAGTCATGTCTTGCCAGAAATCGACACCAGTAATTTCCTTGATAGCATCAACCATGTGAACACGTTTAAATGGTTCGTTAATCTTGATTTCAGTACCTTGATAGTTGACTGGACCATCACCTTTAACTGATTTAGCAGCATGTTGGATAATGCCTTCCGTCAAGTCCATGATGTCTTGGAAGTCTGCATAAGCTTGGTAGACTTCGATAGAAGTGAACTCAGGGTTATGAGTAGCATCCATTCCTTCGTTACGGAAGATACGACCGATTTCATAGACACGTTCCATACCACCCACGATAAGGCGTTTCAAGTGAAGCTCAGTCGCGATACGAAGCACCATGTCAATGTTTTGGGCATTGTGGTGGGTAATAAATGGACGGGCAGCAGCACCACCAGCCTCGTTGTGAAGTACAGGTGTTTCTACTTCAAGGAAGCCTTTTTGGTCAAGGTAACGACGGATTTCAGAAATGATTTTTGAACGAGTGACAAAGCGTTCAAAGCTTTCACGGTTAGAAATCAAGTCAAGGTAACGTTTACGATAAATTGTTTCAACGTCAGTCAAACCGTGGAATTTCTCTGGAAGTGGACGAAGTGCCTTAGACAAGTGTGTAATGTGAGTCGCCTTGATAGAGAGTTCTCCCATATCTGTACGCATCACTTCACCTTCGACACCAAGGAAGTCACCAAGGTCTGCTTTTTTGAAGATTTCGTAGTTTTCTTCACCGACAGCATCCTTACGAACGTAGATCTGGATTTGACCTTCGCGGTCTTGAAGGTGGGCAAATCCAACTTTACCTTTACCACGTTTGGTTACCAAGCGTCCTGCGATAGTAGCTGTTTCGTTTTTATCGTGTAATTGTTCTTTATCGAGGTCAGCAAATTTATCTTTTAATTCTTGTGAATTTGCAGTACGTTCAAAGCGTTTTCCAAAGGGATCGATTCCTTGTTCACGGAGCGCAGCCATTTTTTCACGGCGAACGATTTGCTGGTCATTTAGTTCTTCCATATGTTCTGTTGACATGGGATCCTCCTAGTTTTACTCAAAATTGAATACGATGAGTCATTTTTTGCGATACTCCCATTTTATCATAAATAGCCAAGAAATTCACGGATAATCTTTCAAAACTAAAAAGAACTTGACGCTAAAATCAAGTTCTGTTATTGATAGGAAGTATCATTCCAAATATTGAGAGTAAATGTTTCAAAATCAACGGTTTCTAGAATTGTCAGGCTGGCGTTTGCTAGACCGCCATCTTTACGAAGAAGTGGTTCTTTATATCCTAGAAGAGTACGAAGACTGGCAGTGAGATTAGCACCGTGACCGACAATTAGAATACGCTCAGCCGGACTATCTTTTAATGATTTGATAAATTGGATGGTCCGTTGTGTTGTGCTATAGAGGGATTCGGCTCCGAACATTTGAGTGTCAAATTGAGCAAGATTAGATCGGAAAGCTTTGATTTGTTGCGGGTAAATAGATTCCAAGGTTGCAATTTTCAAACCTTCTAACTTCCCCAGTTGCCATTCACGGAGATTAGAGACGCTTTCTAAAGGACAGGGTGTCTTGAGTTGACTTTGGATAATCTCAGCAGATTTGACCGCTCGAGGTAAATCACTTGAATAAATCTGATCAAAAGGAATATCTTTGAGATACTGGCCGAGACGTTTTAGGATTTCAATGGATTCAGGAAGAAGGGGAGAATCTCCACTAGCACCTTGAAAACGACCTTCTTGGTTCCAGACAGTACGACCGTGGCGGACAAAGTAGAGTTTCATTACTTGCTGTCCTCCAAGATATCTGCAAAGTCAGCTTTTACAAAGTTAGCTAAGTCTTGTGGAGCGACGATAATGCTGTGACCAACTTCCCCAGCAGAGACAATCATTTGATCAAAGTCTAGAGCAATTTTATCGATAAAAATGGGATAATTATGTTTTTGACGAATTCCGACAGGATTATTTGCTCCATGAATGTAACCAGTTGTTTTTTCCAAGTCCTTTTGTGGAATCATACTCACTTTTTTATTGCCAGAAATTTTGGCTAGTTTCTTTTCCGACAAGTGTTGAGTGATAGGGACAATTCCGATAATCGGTCCTGTTTTATCTCCCAAAAGAGCCAAGGTTTTGAAAATCTGATCTCGTTCATAACCTTGAGGAAGCTCTCCTTCCAGGGCATTGATTTGAATCCCCTGATGTTGGATACCTGCTTTAGACAGGATTTGTTCTACTAATGTTTTTTTGACTTTAACTTTTTTTGCCATTATTTATACTTATCCTCCAATTGGCTCATCCAAATACCAAGCCAGATTCCCAGTGCAAAGAAGAAGGCAATGATGACATATCCAACAAGTGAAAGACCAGTATATTGGATACTTTCAGCGTTTCCTGCATTTGGAATCAAGATCAAAAGAGTACTTGATAAGACGATTCCGATGATGAAATGATAGACGCGTGAGTGGTAGTTGTTTAAGGCATAATCCATCAATTTTGAAAAAACGATGAGAGTTGCACCTGCCCCGATTCCAATCGGGAAGAAGGTTCCCAAGAGGTCAAAGGTTTTAAAGCCAGTCAACATGGGAGCATAGAGGCCTAAAATCAAAAGTAGATTTGATGGGCTGAGGCCAGGAACCAATACACCAAGGGCCAATAGTGCGCCTGCTAGGACGAAGTTAAGAAAGCTGGCGCTTAAGGTTCCAACGACAAAATTTAAGGCATAGAGTCCTAGTCCAGAAATGATAAAGGTTGCCCAGAACCAAGCTAAATCAATCTTGTCTCGGTCAGATTCTCGAGTTGATTCTTTGAGAAGGCTAGGAACTGTACCAATGATGGCACCCGCAAAGCTCCATAAGACAAAGACCTGATAATTTTCAAGCAGGTATTCAATCGGGTAGGAAAATAAGCCGATTCCCAGAAGCATACCGATGGCAACTGGAATAAAGTACAAAACATTTTCTTTAAAGTCCTTAAAGGGGTGGGCCAGAAAGCCAATCATCCGTTCGTAAATTCCTAAGATTGCTGCTAGAACCCCTCCGGAAATTCCCGGTAGGATAAATCCAAGAGCAATGACAATCCCTTTAATAAGGCGTGCTAACCATGAGAGCATATTTTTCCTCCAACTATTTCTATTTCAAAAAATCCTTACTATATTGTATCACAATCAAACACAAAAAGAAAAAGCAAATGATAAACAAATGCTTTTAAGGTTTTAAAAAGAGTTTTCTAAAGGTTTCTTCTTTGTTTTTTAAGGAAGAAATGACGTTGATATCCAAATCGTGATCAAAGCCAGCAATTTTTCCTTTAGAAGTGTACTGGTGGATGTCGTAATCTAAGTCCGTATTAGGTTTGCTTTCGAAAAATCCGGTATTTGAACCATAGGAAGGAATCCAAACAGACGTAAATTTGCCTGTATCAATACTGTGTTCTTCCATGAAGTAGACACCAACGTAGATTCCGATGTTTTTAGCACCAAGTGATTCTAGCTTTGCTCGAAAGGCTTCAACACCCTCGTTCATATTGGACATGGTTTTTTCTTCCACGTCTAGCCAATAGTAACTAGGGCTGTATGGTGAAGAGGCGTTATAAAAAACTTCAGCGGCTTTTTCCATTTCTTGGATACTTTTTCCAGCTAAATAAGCATAGACACCAACTGGGACATTTCGTTTTTGAAACTCCGTGATATGGGTTTTAAAGGCCTTATCTACCCCATTAACAAAGGCAGCATCGTTCTCTTTGGACGTTTGAGCGCCACTATGGACGCGAACAATAGCTCCAGAAATGTTTTGGGACAGAGTATCGTAATTAATTTCCTCAGGACGCTGCCAACCAGAAACATCAATTACCGGTTTATCTATATTGTGTAGCGCTTGTGTTTCTACTTGCGCGATATTTGACTTTGTTTTTACAGGATGGTCCTCAAAACGAGGGCGATTCAGGATTAAAATGAAAATCATAATCCCAAAAAAACCAAATAAAATAAGCGGATTAATTTTCTTTCTCATATCTCATAATTCTACCTTAAAAATGAAAAAAAATCAAAAAAAATACTCAAAAAATGGGTTAAGAAAAGGACTTTGGAGCATTTTTTCATTCAAGGGAGCGGAATGATTTGAAATATGGTATAATAAAAGGGAATTTCTAGAGAAAAGAGAAGATTATGTCAAATTATGCCATTATTTTAGCAGCGGGTAAAGGGACTCGCATGAAATCTGATTTGCCAAAAGTTTTGCACAAAGTTGCGGGTATTTCTATGTTGGAACATGTTTTCCGTAGTGTGGGAGCTATCCAACCTGAAAAGACAGTAACAGTTGTCGGACACAAGGCAGAATTGGTTGAGCAGGTCTTGGCTGGACAGACAGAATTTGTGACTCAATCTGAACAGTTAGGGACTGGCCATGCAGTTATGATGACAGAACCTATCTTAGAAGGTTTGTCAGGGCACACCTTGGTCATTGCAGGAGATACTCCTTTAATCACTGGTGAAAGCTTGAAAAACTTGATTGATTTCCACATCAATCATAAAAATGTAGCGACTATCTTGACTGCTGAAACGGATAATCCTTTTGGCTATGGACGAATTGTACGTAATGACAATGCTGAAGTTCTTCGCATTGTTGAGCAGAAGGATGCTACAGATTTTGAAAAACAAATCAAGGAAATCAACACTGGAACTTACGTCTTTGACAACGAGCGTTTGTTTGAGGCTTTGAAAAATATCAATACCAATAACGCTCAAGGTGAATACTATATCACAGATGTCATTGGTATTTTCCGTGAAGCTGGTGAAAAAGTTGGCGCTTATACTTTGAAAGATTTTGATGAAAGTCTTGGGGTAAATGACCGTGTGGCTCTTGCGACAGCTGAGTCGGTCATGCGTCGCCGCATCAATCACCAACACATGGTCAATGGTGTTAGCTTTGTCAACCCAGAAGCAACTTATATCGATATTGATGTTGAGATTGCGCCTGAAGTTCAAATCGAAGCCAATGTTACCTTGAAAGGTCAAACGAAAATTGGCGCTGAGACTGTTTTGACAAATGGAACGTATGTAGTGGATAGCACTATCGGAGCAGGAGCTGTCATTACCAATTCTATGATTGAGGAAAGCAGTGTTGCAGACGGCGTAACTGTCGGACCTTATGCCCACATTCGTCCAGGTTCAAGTCTGGGTGCCCAAGTTCATATTGGAAACTTTGTTGAGGTGAAAGGTTCTTCAATCGGTGAGAATACTAAGGCTGGTCATTTGACTTATATTGGAAACTGTGAAGTGGGTAGCAAGGTTAATTTTGGTGCTGGAACCATTACAGTCAACTATGATGGCAAAAACAAATACAAGACAGTCATCGGTAACAATGTCTTCGTTGGTTCAAATTCAACCATTATTGCTCCAGTTGAGTTAGGTGACAATTCCCTCGTTGGAGCTGGTTCAACTATTACTAAAGATGTTCCAGCAGATGCCATTGCGATTGGTCGTGGTCGTCAGGTCAATAAAGATGAATATGCAACTCGTCTTCCCCATCATCCTAAAAATCAGTAGGAGCCTATCATGGAATTTGAAGAAAAAACGCTTAGTCGAAAAGAAATCTATCAAGGACCGATTTTTAAACTGGTTCAAGATCAGGTTGAATTACCAGAAGGCAAGGGAACTGCCCAACGGGATTTGATTTTCCACAATGGAGCTGTCTGTGTTTTAGCTGTGACGGATGAACAAAAACTCATCTTGGTCAAGCAGTACCGCAAAGCCATCGAGGCTATCTCTTACGAAATTCCAGCCGGAAAGTTGGAAGTAGGAGAAAACACAGACCCTATAGCAGCAGCCCTTCGTGAATTAGAGGAAGAAACAGCCTACACAGGGAAATTAGAACTTTTGTATGACTTTTATTCAGCCATTGGCTTTTGTAATGAAAAATTAAAACTATACCGAGCAAGCGATTTGACGAAAGTGGAAAATCCGCGTCCGCAGGATGAAGATGAGACCTTGGAAGTCCTTGAAGTGAGCTTAGAAGAAGCCAAGAAATTAATCCAAGCAGGTCATATATGTGATGCCAAGACAATTATGGCTGTTCAGTATTGGGAATTGCAGAAAAAATAGAGGAGGTCAGTATGGGTAAACCTTTATTAACGGATGAAATGATTGAAAGAGCTAATAGAGGCGAAAAAATTTCAGGTCCCCCTTTGCTAGATGATGAGGAGACCAAGATTTTACCAACCTCTTCTTCCCGTTTTGGTTATGCCAATCCTAAGGAACATGGTTTTAGCCAGGAAACCTTGAAGATTCAGGTCGAACCGTCTATTCATAAAAGCCGTCGCATTGAAAATACTAAGAGAAATGTCTTCAATTCTAAGTTGAATAAGATTTTATTTGCAGTCATCTTTCTCTTGATTTTGCTTGTCTTAGCAATGAAACTTTTGTAATAGAAAAGGAATTGAAATGAAAATAGGAATTATTGCGGCCATGCCAGAAGAACTGGCTTATCTGGTCCAGCATTTAGACAATGCCCAGGAGCAAGTTGTTTTGGGGAATACCTATCATACAGGGACCATTGCCTCTCATGAAGTCGTTCTTGTAGAAAGTGGAATTGGTAAGGTTATGTCTGCTATGAGTGTGGCGATTTTGGCTGATCATTTCCAAGTGGATGCTCTTATTAATACGGGATCAGCTGGGGCAGTAGCAGAGGGGATTGCTGTTGGGGATATTGTGATTGCTGACAAATTAGCCTATCATGATGTGGATGTCACAGCTTTTGGCTACGCTTATGGACAAATGGCGCAACAACCGCTTTATTTCGAATCAGATAAAACCTTTGTTGCTAAAATTCAAGAGAGTCTATATCAATTGGACCAGAACTGGCATCTTGGTTTGATTGCTACAGGAGATAGTTTTGTTGCTGGAAATGACAAGATAGAAGCGATTAAGTCCCATTTTCCAGAAGTTTTAGCAGTTGAGATGGAGGGGGCAGCGATTGCTCAGGCGGCGCATGCCCTTAATCTTCCAGTTTTAGTCATCCGAGCTATGAGTGATAATGCCAACCATGAAGCAAACATCTCTTTTGATGAGTTTATTATCGAAGCTGGACGTCGCTCTGCCCAAGTCTTATTAGCCTTTTTGAAGGCCTTAAATTAAGCGAAAATTTGACAGTTTTTCTAGCTTATGATAAGATTTAAGTAAAGAAAAGCTAGAAAACGTTTCAGAGGATATTATGAGTATTGAAATGACCGTCAGTGAGATTGCAGAGGTCTTAGGATTATCTCGCCAAGCAATCAATAACCGTGTCAAAGAATTACCAGAAGAAGACACAGATAAAAATGACAAAGGGGTAACAGTCGTTACCAGAAGTGGCTTGATTAAGCTAGAAGAAATCTATAAAAAAACGATTTTTGAAGATGAGCCTGTCAGTGAAGATGTCAAGCAACGTGAACTGATGGAGATTCTGGTTGATGAGAAGAATGCAGAAATTCTTCGTCTCTATGAACAATTAAAAGCCAAGGATCGTCAGTTATCAGAAAAAGACGAGCAGATGCGTATCAAAGACCGTCAGATTGCTGAGAAAGACAAACAACTCGATCAGCAGCAACAATTGACCCTTCAAGCCATGAAGGATCAAGAAAATCTTAAGCTAGAGCTGGACCAAGCAAAAGAAGAAGTCCAATCAACTAAGAAAGGCTTTTTTGCTCGTTTATTTGGAGGATAATCAAGGAGCTGTTTAGGTTAAATGCTAACCTGATGGCTTCTTTTGTTTCTAAATAGTATAGTTGCTCAAGTTAAATAACAGTATAGGAGAGGTAGAAAATGGAACGATTAGAAGATTACATTGCTTTCGATTTAGAATTTAATCAGCATGAAGGGCAAACACACTTGATTCAAGTATCGGCAGTGCGTTTTAGAGATGGTCAGGAAATCGATGCCTATGATTCCTATGTCCATACTAGTGTGCCTCTAAAGAGTTTTATCAATGGTTTGACTGGGATTACAGCTGAGACCTTAAAAGATGCTCCCCCAGTGGAGAAAGTTATCAAAGATTTCCAAGAGTTTGTGGGTTCTTTACCCATGGTAGGATACAATGCTGCTAAAAGTGATTTGCCTATTCTAGCAGAGCATGGTTTAGATTATAGCCAACAGTATAAGGTGGATTTGTATGATGAAGCTTTTGAACGCCGTAGTTCGGATTTACATGGTATTGCCAATCTCAAGTTGCAAACCGTTGCCTCATTTCTTGGATTTCAAGGTCAGTCTCATAATAGTTTAGAGGATGCTCGGATGACGGCGCGTGTTTACGAGTCCTTCTTAGAGTCAGATCAAGCTAGAGAATTGTTAGAGAGAGAAAGTAGCCTATCAAACAATCCTTTTGGAGGCTTGAACTTGTCTCAATTATTTGACTAGGAGTGCCTATGAAACCTGAAAAACCTAAAAATCTAGGTTTTAGGAAAATCTACTTTAATCTAGATAAAATTCTCTTTCTCTTTTTCTTGATATTTATGATGATTGAATTTGTCTGGTTACCACTTAATTCTTGGATTGCTGGACTGTTACTCCGTCAGACAGGTTATCTCTTTCTTTCATACAACAATATTTTTGCCATTATAAAAGGGTCGCCATTTGTTAGTCTTGCTTTATTTATTCTGGTAATCGTTAATTTACTGATTGCCTATTACCAAATAGGACTTCTCTTTATCGGAGCTCGACACCTCCTCTATCACGAAAGGAGGACCTTGCTGGAGTACAGTCGCAAGGTCTTTCGCCAAAGTTTCTTATTTATGAGACAAGTGACGATTTCCAAAATGGCCTTTATCTTCTTTTATGTCATAATGCTCTTTCCATTGATTCGAAAGATTTTAAAGATTTATTACCTCAATAAAATTGTCATTCCGGACTTTATTGTTGATTATGTGGAAGACAAGTATTGGCTTGTAGGTATAGTGGTTACTATTCTGGCTTTACTTCTGTTTTATATTTCAGTGCGTTTCATGTTTGCCCTACCTCAGCTTTTATTTGAGAAAAAAACAGTCAAAGAAGCAGTCAAATACAGTCTAGAGAAGACAAGAAAGCACTCCTGGTTTTATATCTGGAACTTACTTTGGATTGTTGTCAAAACCTACCTATTTTTCATTCTTTTATTGATTCCAATCTTGGCAAGTCAGACACTGATGGATGGTTTGACCCATAGGGAATCTCTTGTGCTGGGAATTATCAACTTTGTCTTGATTAAGAATTTCCACTATATGGCCTTGACTTACTTTCTCATTAAGTTTGTTTCCTTTTTGACAGGGGAGGAACTAGAAATCACACCAAGGAGAAAGAAAGACCACTGGATGAGATGGGGAGTGATGGGATGTGCTTGTATATTTTTCGCTCTTGAGGGTTATGTTTATTTAGAAGCTCCAGTTTCACATAAACCTTTAATTATCTCTCATCGCGGTGTTTCAGATAAAAATGGTGTTCAAAATACCGTCCAATCTTTAGAAAAGACGGCTCAGTTATCTCCAGATTTCGTTGAGACAGATGTTCAGGAAACAAAAGATGGCCAGTTTGTCATGATGCATGATGCTAATATCAAGAATCTGACAGGAGTTAATGCCAATCCTCAGGATCTAACTTTGGATGAATTAACCAAACTTGATATTTCTGAAAATGGCTATCATACCAAGGTATCTAGTTTTGATGCTTATCTAAACAAAGCTAATGAATTGCATCAGAAACTTCTTATTGAGATTAAAACCAGTCGAAAAGATAGTCCAGATATGATGAAACGCTTTATGGAAAAATATGGAACAGTTCTTAAGCAGAATGGTCACCAAATGCAATCCTTGGACTATCATGTGATTGACCAGGTTTTAGCCTACGATTCTCAAATTCCAGTTTATTTCATTCTACCTTACAATAGTATCTTTCCAAGAACCAAGGCGACAGGTTACACCATGGAGTATTCAACTTTAGATGAAAATTTTGTCAACAAGCTTTGGAATACCGATCAGAAATTGTACGTGTGGACAATTAATAGTTCAGAGTCCTTTGATAAATCTGTTCATTTGGGAGCTGATGGCATGATAACAGATGACTTGGAAATGATTCAAGAGCAAGTTACCATTGCCCAAGAAGACCCAGAGTATACTGAATTGCTTTTCAAACAGGCTATGGAATTCTTTAATTTTTAGTAAGCAAAAAGAGGTTGAGCAAAAAATCACCTCTAAAATATCAAAAAAACGAGCGATGTATCAGTTGAATATGCTCGTTTTATTATGCCATGGTTTATAATTGATACCCAATGAAAATCAAAGAGCAAACTAGGAAGCTAGCCGCAGGTTGCTCAAAGTACAACTTTGAGGTTGCAGATAAAACTGACGAAGTCAGTAACATACGTACGGTAAGGTGATGCTGACGTGGTTTGAAGAGATTTTCGAAGAGTATAAAATAAGAATAAAACAGGAAGTAATGCCTATGAAGTGGTTGAACTAGGTTATTTATGTCAGATGTAAAAGGGTTACTAACTTCTGCGTGAAGAAGGCTTTTGAATTTATGTCAAACAGAAAATGGATGTTTTCCCTTTTGGGGCAGATGAGAGAGTATTTTTGGCATGTGCAGAGTTTATGTTAGAAATAAATAAACTGTCATAACATCGCTAGGATTCATCTTTATGAGTATGAATCTCACAAAATTGGTCAAGAATCTAGCATCTAAAACATCAATTATACAAAAACACAGTCTCTCTTTAGCTTGATTGTGGTCAAGACAGAAGTTACTGCGCAGTTTTATTTTTTGAGTTGATTTTTTCTTAGATCATGTGCTTACTGAGGATTGCTTTTATTTTCTGAAGTTGGAGTATTGGACTGTTTTTCATTTTCATTAGTCGATTTACTTGGAGTAGGAGTAGAAGAATCCTGAGTTGCTGTTTTCTGATCTTCTTTTTTCTCTTCCTTGACGCTAGCTTTTGGCGTTTCCTCTTGCTGTGTTTTTTCTTGACTAGTATTATTTTCCTTATTAGGACTAGTGTTTTCCTTAGGGGATTCTTTTTGAATTTCTTTGACAATGGTTGTCGTCTGGGGTGTCGTAGGTTCTTTTTTAGTATTTTTGTTATTATCCAAGGCGTTCATGATAGTGATACTTGCGGTAATTAAGCCAAGGATACTAGCGATAGTCGCAACGATTTTTTGAAAGACTGTAAAGCCTTTTTTGATGTGTTCTGTTTTTGGTTTTGAAGTTCTACGATAATTAGACATGCATTCTCTCCTTTGATTAAAACTTATTATACCGCATTTCTTTAAAAAAATCTTAAAAAAAGAGGAATTGCCCTTTCTTGTCGCAGGCTCCGTTTCATGATACAATAGAGGGAGTGATTTTAGAAAGCGTGAGAAAACATGATTTACTTTGATAATTCGGCGACGACCAAGCCCTATCCTGAAGCACTTGAAACTTATATGCAGGTCGCTTCAAAAATTTTAGGAAATCCATCTAGTCTCCATCGTTTGGGAGACCAGGCAACACGAATTTTAGATGCTTCCCGTCAACAGATTGCAGATTTAATCGGTAAGAAAAGTGATGAAATCTTCTTTACATCTGGTGGAACAGAAGGTGATAACTGGGTTATCAAGGGTGTGGCCTTTGAAAAATCCCAGTTTGGTAAGCACATCATCGTATCAGCCATTGAACATCCAGCAGTCAAGGAATCAGCTCTTTGGTTGAAATCTCAAGGTTTTGAAGTGGATTTGGCTCCAGTTAATGAGAAAGGATTTGTGGATGTTGAGGCGCTAGCAGATTTGATACGACCAGATACGACCCTCGTTTCCGTCATGGCTGTGAACAATGAAATCGGCTCTATCCAACCTATTGAGGCTATTTCAGAACTGTTGGCAGACAAGCCGACTATTTCCTTCCACGTTGATGCGGTTCAGGCGCTTGCTAAAATTCCGACTGAAAAGTATCTGACAGAACGAGTGGATTTCGCGACTTTCTCTGGTCACAAGTTCCACGGAGTTCGTGGCGTTGGCTTTGTCTATATCAAGCCAGGCAAGAAAATCACGCCTCTTTTAACAGGTGGTGGTCAGGAGCGTGATTATCGTTCAACAACTGAAAATGTGGCAGGGATTGCAGCGACTGCTAAAGCTCTCCGTTTGTCTATGGAAAAGCTAGATATCTTTAGGAGCAAGACAGGACAGATGAAGGCAGTGATTCGCCAAGCTCTTTTGGACTATCCAGATATTTTTGTCTTTTCAGATGAGGAAGATTTTGCCCCTCATATCCTGACTTTTGGGATTAAGGGTGTTCGTGGAGAAGTCATCGTTCACGCTTTTGAAGACTATGATATTTTCATATCAACGACTTCTGCTTGTTCATCCAAGGCAGGAAAACCAGCCGGAACTCTGATTGCTATGGGAGTGGATAAAGATAAGGCCCAGTCAGCTGTGCGTCTAAGCCTAGACCTTGAAAATGATATGAGTCAGGTCGAGCAGTTTTTGACCAAGTTAAAATTAATTTACAATCAAACTAGAAAAGTAAGATAGGAGAATTCATGCAGTATTCAGAAATTATGATTCGCTACGGAGAGTTGTCAACCAAGGGTAAAAACCGTATGCGTTTCATCAATAAACTTCGCAATAATATTTCGGACGTTTTGTCTATCTATCCCCAAGTAAAGGTAACCGCAGATCGCGATCGTGCCCACGCTTACCTCAATGGGGCGGATTACACAGCAGTTGCAGAATCACTTAAGCAAGTCTTTGGGATTCAAAATTTTTCTCCAGTATATAAGGTTGAAAAATCTGTAGAAGTTCTGAAGTCTGCTGTCCAAGAGATTATGCAGGACATCTACAAGGAAGGCATGACCTTTAAGATTTCTAGCAAGCGTAGCGACCACAACTTTGAACTCGATAGTCGTGAACTCAATCAAACACTTGGAGGAGCTGTTTTTGAAGCTATTCCAAATGTGCAAGCTCAGATGAAAAATCCTGACATCAATCTTCAGGTGGAGATTCGTGAAGAGGCTGCTTATCTTTCCTATGAAACCATTCGAGGAGCAGGTGGATTACCTGTGGGAACTTCTGGTAAGGGCATGCTCATGTTATCAGGGGGAATTGACTCACCTGTAGCTGGCTATCTAGCGCTTAAACGTGGGGTGGATATTGAAGCCGTTCACTTTGCTAGCCCACCCTACACCAGTCCTGGAGCACTTAAGAAAGCCCAAGATTTAACTCGTAAATTGACCAAGTTTGGGGGCAATATCCAGTTTATCGAAGTGCCTTTCACAGAGATTCAAGAGGAAATCAAGGCCAAAGCGCCAGAAGCCTATCTCATGACCTTGACGCGTCGTTTTATGATGCGGATTACTGACCGTATTCGTGAGGTACGAAATGGATTGGTTATCATCAATGGGGAAAGTCTTGGTCAAGTAGCTAGCCAGACCTTGGAAAGCATGCAGGCTATTAACGCTGTGACCAACACTCCAATTATTCGTCCAGTTGTGACAATGGATAAGTTGGAAATCATTGACATTGCTCAGGAAATCGATACCTTTGACATTTCAATCCAACCGTTTGAAGACTGTTGTACCATTTTTGCGCCAGATCGTCCAAAGACTAATCCTAAGATTAAGAATGCGGAGCAGTACGAAGCGCGTATGGATGTTGAAGCTTTGGTTGAACGAGCAGTGGCTGGAATCATGATTACTGAGATTACACCGCAGGCTGAAAAAGATGAAGTGGATGACTTGATTGACAATCTTCTCTAATCAGAAAATCCAGAAGAATTTAGAAAAATAGATGAAAAAGTTAGTTTTTAATTCCAAAAGTGGAAGCAAAACTAACTTTTTTTCTATAATTGTGATATAATAAAATAAAATTTTGAATATAGAGAGTTTTCTGACAATGAATCAATCCTACTTTTATCTAAAAATGAAAGAACACAAGCTTAAGGTTCCTTATACAGGTAAGGAGCGCCGTGTGCGTGTTCTTCTGCCTAAAGATTATGAGAAAGACACGAATCGTTCCTATCCTGTTATTTACTTTCATGACGGGCAAAATGTTTTTTATAGCAAGGAGTCTTTCATTGGCCATTCATGGAAGATTATACCAGCTATTAAGCGTAATCCTGATATCAGTCGCATGATTGTCGTAGCCATTGATAATGATGGCATGGGGCGGATGAATGAGTATGCGGCATGGAAATTCCAAGAATCTCCTATCCCAGGGCAGCAGTTTGGCGGTAAGGGTGTGGAGTATGCCGAGTTTGTTATGGAGGTGGTCAAGCCATTTATCGATGAGACCTACCGTACCAAAGCTGATCGCCAGCATACGGCTATGATTGGGTCTTCACTAGGAGGCAATATTACCCAGTTTATCGGTTTGGAATACCAAGACCAAATTGGCTGTCTAGGGGTCTTTTCATCTGCCAACTGGCTCCATCAAGAAGCCTTTAATCGTTATATCGAGCGCAAGAAACTATCGCCTGACCAGCGTATCTTTATCTATGTTGGAACAGAAGAAGCAGATGATACGGACAAGACCCTGATGGCAGGTAATATCAAACAAGCCTATATCGATTCGTCTCTTCGCTATTACCATGATTTGGTAGCAGGGGGAGTACACTTGGGCAATCTTGTCTTAAAAGTTCAGTCTGGTGCCATCCATAGTGAAATCCCTTGGTCGGAAAATTTACCAGACTGTCTGAGATTTTTTGCAGAGAAATGGTAAGTTAGAAAAGGAGAAGGCCAATGCATATTGAAAACCTTAGCCACTGGAGTGGCAATCTTAACCGTGAAATGTACCTTAACCGTTATGGTCATGCTGGGATTCCAGTTGTGGTCTTTGCTTCATCAGGTGGTAGTCACAATGAATACTATGATTTTGGCATGATTGATGCTTGTGCTTCCTTTATCGAGGAAGGCCGTGTTCAGTTCTTTACCCTATCCAGTGTAGACAGTGAGAGCTGGTTGGCCACTTGGAAAAACGGTCACGACCAAGCGGAGATGCATCGTGCCTACGAGCGCTATGTGATTGAGGAGGCCATTCCTTTTATCAAGCATAAGACAGGTTGGTTTGATGGTATGATGACGACAGGTTGCTCCATGGGCGCCTACCATGCAGTCAACTTTTTTCTCCAACATCCAGATGTCTTTACCAAGGTGATTGCTCTTAGTGGTGTTTACGATGCACGTTTCTTTGTCGGCGATTACTACAATGACGATGCCATTTACCAAAACTCGCCAGTAGATTATATCTGGAACCAGAACGACGGCTGGTTTATTGACCGTTATCGTCAGGCAGAGATTGTGCTTTGTACGGGTCTCGGTGCCTGGGAACAAGATGGCTTGCCATCCTTCTACAAGCTTAAAGAAGCCTTTGACCAGAAACAAATTCCAGCCTGGTTTGCTGAATGGGGACACGATGTCGCCCACGACTGGGAATGGTGGCGCAAACAAATGCCTTATTTCCTTGGAAATCTCTATTTATAAAAGGAGTTACCTATGAATTACCTTGTTATTTCTCCCTACTATCCGCAAAACTTTCAACAGTTTACCATCGAACTTGCCAATAAAGGTATCACCGTCTTGGGAATTGGTCAGGAACCTTACGAGCAACTGGATGAGCCCTTGCGCAATAGCCTGACCGAGTATTTCCGTGTTGATAATCTTGAGAACATAGACGAAGTCAAACGTGCAGTTGCTTTTCTCTTTTATAAACATGGTCCTATCGACCGCATCGAATCTCATAATGAATACTGGCTTGAGTTAGATGCAAGTCTTCGTGAGCAATTCAATGTTTTTGGTGCCAAACCAGAGGATCTCAAAAAGACGAAATATAAGTCTGAAATGAAGAAGCTTTTCAAAAAAGCTGGTGTCCCTGTAGTCCCTGGAGCTGTTATCAAGACGGAAGCAGATGTGGATCAAGCTGTGAACGAAATCGGTCTTCCAATGATTGCCAAACCTGATAATGGAGTGGGAGCAGCCGCAACCTTTAAGCTTGAAACAGAAGACGATATCAATCACTTCAAGCAAGAATGGGATCATTCGACCGTTTATTTCTTTGAAAAATTTGTCACTTCCAGCGAAATTTGCACCTTTGACGGACTTGTGGACAAGGATGGCAAGATTGTCTTTTCAACGACTTTCGACTATGCCTATACACCGCTGGATCTCATGATTTACAAGATGGACAATTCTTATTACGTTCTCAAGGATATGGATCCTAAATTACGTAAATATGGTGAGGCCATTGTCAAAGAATTTGGTATGAAAGAACGGTTCTTCCATATTGAGTTCTTCCGTGAAGGGGACGACTACATTGCCATTGAGTACAATAACCGTCCTGCAGGTGGTTTTACCATTGATGTTTATAACTTTGCTCATTCCTTGGACCTCTATCGTGGCTATGCGGCTATTGTCGCGGGAGAAGAGTTCCCGGCGTCAGAGTTTGAACCTCAGTATTGTTTGGCTACATCACGTCGTGCAAATGCTCACTATGTCTATTCTGAGGAGGACTTGCTTGCCAAATATAGCCAGCAGTTCAAGGTTAAAAAAATCATGCCAGCGGCCTTCGCAGAACTTCAAGGAGATTACCTTTATATGCTGACAACTTCTAGTCGACAAGAAATGGAGCAGATGATTAAGGACTTTGGTCAGCGTCAGGCTTGAGAGACTATCGGATTAAGGAAATTCACTCCCTTAGTCCTTTTGTTTTTTTATGAGAAACACAGCGGATTGACACAAGAGTAGGACAATTTTTGAGGTGCTTTTTAATATGAGCCCAGGTTTTCTCAATAAGATTGTACTCAGGTGAGTGGGGAGGAATAAGAAATAAAGCTACTTTTTCTGGGGCTTATTCATAGTAGGTGTGATTCTTTTTTTCGAATGTAACCCATAGCTTTGAGAGCATAGTGGATTGAAATAAGATGTGAACGAAGTGATTGAGAAAGTCAATTTTTTCTAGAAATGTTTTAGCAACCGTAATGTGCTATTCTAGATTCAATACGCTATAGTTGATGACAGCCAAATTCAGAAGCTATTTCAGTCAAATAAGCGTCTGGATTCTCAGTAAGATAGTTTTTAAGTCTATCTCTATCAACTTTTCTTGGTTTTGTTCCTTTTACTTGATGGTTTAGATCACCTATTTTCTCTTTTAGATAATGATATTACGTGAGATTTGGAAAACGTGTGATGTTTCTGTTATACTACCTATTCGCTTACAATAGGCGAGAACTTTTTTTACGTAAATCTATTGAATATGGCATAAGATGACTGCACCACATTGTGTACTATCTTTAGTTCATTTTGTCATATTTCTGTCGAAACAGGTTACTAATATTAATGTACGGGCTCTATGTATGTCAAAAATAAGTTCAGTTATTGAATAGATTTTACTAAACGAGATAGAAGAATAATTTGAGTCTTTTATGCAATCTCCATATAGGATTCATTACGACAGATACCTTAGATTCTTTTTATTGAAGAAATTTTCTGAAAATTACAAAATATACTTGCTATTTTAGAAAAAAAGTGTAGAATATAAGAAATAGGTTTTTAGAATAAGGAGTGGAATATGACAGTAACGATTGATTGGGAGAACCTTGGTTTCTCCTATATGAAATTACCTTATCGCTATATTGCTCATTTTAAAAATGGACAATGGAATCAAGGAGAGCTTACAGAGGATGCAACTTTGCATATTTCAGAGTCTTCTCCAAGTCTTCACTATGGTCAACAAGCCTTTGAAGGTTTGAAAGCTTACCGTACTAAGGATGGTAGTGTTCAACTTTTCCGTCCTGACGAAAATGCTAAACGTCTGCAACGTACTTGTAATCGTCTCTTGATGCCACAAGTTCCGACAGACATGTTCGTAGAAGCTTGTAAGGCAGTTGTCCGCGCGAATGAAGAATACGTACCACCATATGGAACAGGTGGAACTCTTTATCTTCGTCCACTTTTGATTGGTGTTGGAGATATTATCGGGGTTAAACCAGCAGAGGAATACATTTTCACAATTTTTGCTATGCCAGTTGGAAATTACTTTAAGGGTGGATTGGTTCCAACCAACTTCTTGATTCAGGATGAATACGACCGTGCGGCTCCAAATGGTACAGGTGCGGCTAAGGTTGGTGGGAACTATGCTGCCAGTCTCTTGCCAGGGAAATTGGCCAAGTCACGTCATTTCTCAGATGTTATCTACCTAGACCCATCAACTCATACAAAGATTGAAGAAGTCGGCTCAGCTAACTTCTTTGGAATTACAGCTGACAATGAGTTTGTAACACCATTGAGCCCATCTATCTTGCCATCTATTACTAAGTATTCTTTGCTTTATTTGGCAGAACACCGCTTGGGCTTGACTCCTATTGAGGGAGATGTCCCAATTGATAACCTTGACCGTTTTGTAGAGGCAGGTGCCTGTGGTACAGCAGCAGTTATTTCACCAATTGGTGGAATTCAGCACGGTGATGATTTCCATGTATTCTATAGTGAAACAGAAGTTGGCCCTCTGACTCGTAAACTCTATGATGAATTGACAGGTATTCAGTTTGGTGATATTGAAGCGCCAGAAGGTTGGATTGTAAAAGTAGATTAAAATAAACAAAAGGAGATTTTTGATGAAATCGAAAAAGTGGCTCTTAACAGCAGGAGTGGTCCTGAGCACAACAGCTCTTTTAGTGGCTTGTGGAAAAGCTGATAAAGAAGCAGATGCACCGACAACATTTTCATATGTCTATGCAGTAGATCCAGCATCTTTGGACTATAGTATAGCGACTCGTACATCTACAACAGATGTCATCGGGAACGTGGTTGATGGCTTGATGGAAAACGACCAGTACGGAAATGTTATTCCTTCCTTGGCTGAGGATTGGTCTGTGTCAAAAGATGGGTTGACTTATACCTACAAACTTCGTAAAGGAGTTAAATGGTACACTTCTGAAGGTGAAGAATATGCAGAAGTAACAGCCCATGACTTTGTAACAGGATTGAAACACGTAGCTGACGGTAAGTCAGACGGCGTCTCTCTCATCCAAAATTCAATTAAGGGCTTGGATGCCTACATGACTGGTGAGACCAATGATTTCTCTACAGTTGGTGTTAAAGCCTTGGATGATTATACAGTTGAATATACCCTAAACAAACCAGAAAGTTTCTGGAATTCTAAAGTTACAACAGCGACGATGTTGCCTGTAAATGAAGAGTTTTTGAAGGCAACAGGTAAAGATTATGGAGCAGTTACTCCAGCAGGGATTCTTTACAATGGTCCTTATATCTTGAAGACCTTGACTTCTAAATCGTTAATCGAATACGAGAAAAATCCAAACTACTGGGATAAAGAAAAGGTAAAAATTGAAAAGATCAAATTGACCTACTACGATGGTTCAGATCAGGAATCGTTGATTCGTAGCTTCTCTTCAGGTGCCTATACGACAGCCCGTCTCTTCCCAAGTAGCTCAAACTTTGCTTCAACTTTGGAACAATATGGAGATAAAATCACTTATAGCCCACAGGACTCAAGTAGTTATTACTTCACCTTTAACGTAAATCGTCAGTCATACAATAAAACTGCGAAAACAAGTGAAGAGCAAAAGACTTCTACAAAAGAAGCTATGCTTAATAAGGACTTCCGTCAGGCTATCAACTTTGCCTTCAACCGTCATTCTTATGCTGCCCAGCTAAATGGTGAAGACGGTGCGGATAAGATTATTCGTAACAGTCTCGTTCCTGATAACTTTGTACAAGCAGGTGGTAAGAACTTTGGTCACATCGCTCAAGCTGAGTTAGTGAACTATGGTGACCAATGGAAAGGTGTTGAGCTAGTTGACGGTAAGGATTCTATCTACAACCCTGACAAGGCTAAGGCAGCATTTGAAAAAGCTAAGAAAGACTTAGAGTCTAAAGGGGTAACTTTCCCAATTCACTTGGATGTCCCAGTTGAACAAACAGATACCATCGCCGTTCAACAAAGCAACTCTTTCAAACAGTCGATCGAATCAACTCTTGGTGCTGAAAATGTTGTCATCGATGTTCTTCAAATGACAGATAATGAAAAGGAAACAATCACTTCTCAAGCGCGTGTTCCTTCTCAAAAAGACTATGATTTGAACAGTACAGGATGGGCTCCAAGTTATCAAGACCCAGCATCTTACTTGAATATCATGGATCCTAAATCAGGTTCTGCTATGAAACACCTTGGTATTACTAAAGGGAAAGATAAGGATGTCGTAGCGAAACTTGGTTTGGACCAGTATAAGAAATTATTGGATGATGCCGATTCAGAAACTACGAATCTTGAAGAGCGATATGAAAAATATGCCAAGGCTCAAGCTTGGTTGACAGATAGTTCATTATTGATGTCAACAGCCTCATCTGGTGGTTCTCCAGTTGTAAGTAATGTCGTGCCATTCTCAAAACCATACTCACAAGTTGGTATTAAGGGTGACCCATATATCTTTAAAGGAATGAAATTGCAAAAAGATATCGTTACAACAAAAGAATATGAAGAAGCACTGAAAAAATGGCAAAAAGAAAAATTGGAATCAAACGGTAAGTACCAAAAAGAACTAGAAAAACACATTAAATAAAGCAGAAAACTCTATATCAGACTTGGAATGATATAGAGTTTTTTCTTGCTAGTTTTGGGATTTTCTTGTAAAATAGAAAAAGTGAAGAGAGGTATGAAATGAGTAAGAAAGATAAAAAAATCGAAATTCAAGTAGCAGATGCTAAAGTTAATGTAGGAAAAGACAGTTTTGAAGGTTATACCTTGACCATTGGTAAAAAAGTTATCGGAGAAATTGCCGAATTAGACGGACAATTTGCCATCATAAAGAATGGGAATGTCGATAGTTTTTATAAAAAATTGGAAAAAGCTGTGGAAATTTTGATTGAAAATTATAATTTAGCAAAATAAGTCTTGTTTTTTTGAAATTTTCATGATATAATAGTCCATGTTGATTGTAGGAGAGATAGCGAAGAGGCTAAACGCGGCGGACTGTAAATCCGCTCCTTCGGGTTCGGGGGTTCGAATCCCTCTCTCTCCATTTCATCAATGGGGTATAGCCAAGCGGTAAGGCAAGGGACTTTGACTCCCTCATGCGTTGGTTCGAATCCAGCTACCCCAGTTCTTAGGTAATAATCAAGATAAAAAGCAAAATATCTTAGGGTATTTTATTTTTATAATTGAAAGACGTGAACGATATGAACATGTCCTTGCGGGTGCTTAGGAAAAAAATTATAAGTATGTCAAGTTTAAGAAAAACTTGATTGTTGGAGGATTTTTTAGATGAACGAATTTGAAGATTTGCTAAATAGCGTTAGCCAAGTTGAGACTGGTGATGTTGTTAGTGCTGAAGTATTGACAGTTGATGCGACTCAAGCTAACGTTGCAATCTCTGGAACTGGTGTTGAAGGTGTCTTGACTCTTCGCGAATTGACAAACGATCGCGATGCAGATATCAATGACTTTGTTAAAGTAGGAGAAGTATTGGATGTTCTTGTACTTCGTCAAGTAGTTGGTAAAGATACTGATACAGTTACATACCTTGTATCTAAAAAACGCCTTGAAGCTCGCAAAGCATGGGACAAACTTGTTGGTCGCGAAGAAGAAGTTGTTACTGTTAAAGGAACTCGTGCCGTTAAAGGTGGACTTTCAGTAGAATTTGAAGGTGTTCGTGGATTTATCCCAGCTTCAATGTTGGATACTCGTTTCGTACGTAACACTGAGCGTTTTGTAGGTCAAGAATTTGACGCTAAAATCAAAGAAGTTGACGCTAAAGAAAACCGCTTCATCCTTTCACGTCGTGAAGTTGTTGAAGCAGCTACAGCAGCAGCTCGCGCTGAAGTATTCGGTAAATTGGCTGTTGGTGATGTTGTAACTGGTAAAGTTGCCCGTATCACAAGCTTCGGTGCTTTTATCGACCTTGGTGGTGTTGACGGATTGGTTCACTTGACTGAATTGTCACACGAGCGTAACGTATCACCAAAATCAGTTGTAACAGTTGGTGAAGAAATTGAAGTGAAAATCCTTGATCTTAACGAAGAAGAAGGACGCGTATCGCTTTCACTTAAAGCAACAACACCTGGACCATGGGATGGCGTTGAGCAAAAATTGGCTAAAGGTGATGTAGTTGAAGGAACAGTTAAACGTTTGACTGACTTCGGTGCATTTGTTGAAGTATTGCCAGGTATAGATGGACTTGTTCACGTATCACAAATTTCACACAAACGTATTGAAAATCCAAAAGAAGCTCTTAAAGTTGGTCAAGAAGTTAAAGTTAAAGTTCTTGAAGTTAACGCAGATGCAGAGCGCGTATCACTTTCTATCAAAGCTCTTGAAGAGCGTCCAGCTCAAGAAGAAGGACAAAAAGAAGAAAAACGTGCTGCTCGTCCACGTCGTCCAAAACGTCAAGAAAAACGTGATTTCGAACTTCCAGAAACACAAACAGGATTCTCAATGGCTGACTTGTTCGGTGATATCGAACTTTAATCAAATTGAAAATTCATAAAATCCTTTGTTTTCTAAACAAGGGATTTTTCTTTTGTCTGTAAGCCTTTTTTGATATAATAGTTCTATGTTAGAATCAGAAAAACAATCACGTTATCAAATGTTAAATGAAGAGCTCTCTTTTTTATTGGATGGTGAAACCAATGTTTTGGCTAATCTTTCCAACGCCAGCGCTCTTCTAAAATCACGCTTCCCTAATACCGTATTTGCAGGCTTTTATCTGTTCGATGGAAAGGAATTGATTTTAGGTCCTTTCCAAGGAGGTGTTTCCTGTATCCGTATCTCACTAGGCAAAGGTGTTTGTGGGGAGGCAGCCCACTTTCAGGAAACTGTTCTGGTTGGTAATGTAACAACTTATCCCAACTATATTTCTTGTGATAGTCGAGCTAAAAGTGAAATTGTTGTGCCAATGATGAAGAATGGTCAATTGCTCGGGGTTCTGGATCTGGATTCTTCAGAGATTGATGATTATGATGCTATGGATCGAGATTATTTGGAACAATTTGTCGCTATTTTGCTTGAAAAGACAGAATGGGACTTTACAATGTTTGGGGAGAAAGCCTAATGTATCAAGCACTTTATCGAAAATATAGAAGTCAAAATTTCTCCCAGTTGGTTGGTCAAGAAGTTGTAGCTAAGACTCTTAAACAAGCGGTGGAACAAGAGAAAATAAGTCATGCATATCTTTTTTCTGGTCCTCGTGGAACGGGAAAAACCAGTGTGGCTAAGATCTTTGCCAAGGCTATGAACTGTCCCAATCAAGTGGGTGGTGAACCATGTAATAACTGCTATATTTGTCAGGCAGTGACGGATGGTAGTTTAGAAGATGTCATCGAAATGGATGCGGCCTCTAATAATGGAGTCGATGAAATCCGTGAAATTCGTGATAAATCTACCTATGCCCCTAGTCTTGCCCGTTATAAGGTTTATATCATAGACGAGGTTCACATGCTGTCTACAGGGGCTTTTAATGCCCTCCTAAAGACTCTGGAAGAGCCAACACAGAATGTGGTCTTTATTTTGGCTACTACTGAATTGCACAAGATTCCTGCCACTATTCTATCCCGTGTGCAACGTTTTGAATTTAAATCGATTAAGACACAGGATATTAAGGAACATATCCGCTATATCTTAGAAAAAGAAAATATCAGTTCTGAACCAGAGGCTGTGGAAATCATTGCCAGACGGGCTGAAGGTGGAATGCGAGATGCCTTGTCTATTTTGGATCAAGCCCTGAGTTTGACACAGGGAAACGAGTTGACGACTGCCATCTCTGAAGAAATTACTGGCACCATTAGTCTATCAGCCTTGGATGATTATGTGGCTGCCTTGTCTCAACAGGATGTTCCCAAGGCTTTGTCTTGCTTGAATCTTCTTTTTGACAATGGTAAGAGCATGACTCGTTTTGTGACGGATCTTTTGCACTATTTAAGAGACTTGTTAATTGTTCAAACAGGGGGAGAAAACACTCATCATAGTCCAGTATTTGTAGAGAATTTGGCACTTCCTCAAGAAAATCTGTTTGAAATGATTCGCTTGGCGACAGTCAGTTTAGCAGATATTAAGTCTAGTTTGCAGCCTAAGATTTATGTTGAGATGATGACTATCCGTTTGGCAGAGATTAAGCCTGAACCAGCTCTTTCTGGGGCAGTTGAACATGAAATTTCTGCATTGAGACAGGAAGTTGCGCGTCTCAAACAAGAACTCGCCAATGTGGGCACTGTACCAAAACCAACTAGTCCAGTACCTACCCGTCCAGCAGCGAGCAAGACCGTCTATCGTGTGGATCGCAATAAGGTTCAATCGATCCTACAAGAGGCCGTTGAAAATCCAGATTTAGCACGTCAAAATCTGATTCGCTTGCAAAATGCCTGGGGAGAAGTGATTGAAAGTCTTGGAGGTCCTGATAAGGCTCTGCTAGTTGGTTCTCAACCGGTTGCAGCCAATGAACACCATGCTATTCTTGCTTTTGAATCTAACTTCAATGCTGGTCAAACCATGAAACGGGACAATCTCAACACTATGTTTGGTAACATCCTCAGTCAGGCAGCAGGTTTTTCACCTGAGATTTTAGCCATTTCCATGGAGGAATGGAAAGAAGTTCGCGCAGCCTTTTCAGCCAAAGCCAAATCTTCTCAAACTGAAAAAGAAGCAGAAGAAAGCCTGATTCCAGAAGGATTTGAATTTTTGGCTGATAAAGTGAAGGTAGAGGAAGACTAAAGAAAGATTTCATGATACAATAAGTTTATGAATAGACAACAATTTATTATCATCGCGCTGTTTACAGCTGCTGAGACCTATTTTTTCAATGAAGCCTGGATGACTGGTCGCTATATTATGGCAGCCTTTTGGGCCATTTTACTCTTTAGAAATTTCCGAGTTAGTTACTTGATGGGTAAAATAGTAGATGTCATTGACCAACATTTAAAAGGAAAAGACTAGTCCTCAGCTTCTAGACAAAATCAAAGCCTTTTAGGCTTTTTTTTGTTATACTATAAAAGTATATTTATTGAGCTTTTACCGTATTTTCTAAGGAAATCAAGTATGTTTCCAGTAAGAACTGTAAAGGCCTTGAAAAAGAAAGGAACTATCATGTCAGTATTAGAGATCAAAGATCTTCACGTTGAGATTGAAGGAAAAGAAATTTTAAAAGGGGTTAACCTGACCCTGAAAACAGGAGAAATCGCCGCTATCATGGGACCAAATGGTACAGGTAAATCGACTCTTTCTGCAGCTATCATGGGAAATCCAAACTATGAAGTTACCAAAGGTGAAGTCTTGTTTGATGGCGTAAACATCCTTGAGTTGGAAGTTGACGAGCGTGCGCGTATGGGACTTTTCCTTGCTATGCAATACCCATCAGAAATTCCTGGTATTACTAACGCTGAGTTTCTTCGTGCAGCCATGAATGCTGGTAAAGAAGATGATGAAAAAATTTCAGTTCGTGAGTTTATCACTAAATTGGATGAGAAGATGGAATTGCTCAACATGAAAGAAGAAATGGCTGAGCGTTACCTCAACGAAGGTTTCTCTGGTGGTGAGAAAAAACGTAATGAGATTCTTCAACTTTTGATGTTGGAACCAACTTTTGCCCTTTTGGATGAGATTGACTCTGGTCTTGATATTGACGCTCTTAAAGTTGTTTCTAAAGGTGTCAATGCTATGCGTGGTGAAGGTTTTGGTGCTATGATTATCACTCACTACCAACGTCTTTTGAACTACATCACACCTGATGTGGTACACGTCATGATGGAAGGTCGTGTTGTCCTTTCTGGTGGTCCAGAATTGGCTGCGCGTTTGGAACGTGAAGGATACGCAAAACTAGCTGAAGAACTTGGCTATGACTACAAGGAAGAATTGTAATTCCCTCGTATCTTTTAGGAGAAGTAAATGACTAAAGAAACTATTAAACTTTTTTCAGAAATGCATGCTGAACCAAGCTGGTTGGCTGATCTCCGTCAAAAAGCTTTTGACAAGATTGAGACTTTGGAATTACCAGTTATTGAGCGTGTCAAATTCCACCGTTGGAATCTGGGTGATGGAACGATTACAGAAAGTGAGCCATCAGCAAATGTTCCAGATTTTACAGCTTTAGATAATCACTTGAAGTTGGTGCAAGTAGGAACTCAAACTGTTTTTGAGCAAACTCCAGTTGAGTTGGCTGAACAGGGTGTCGTCTTTACAGATTTTCACTCAGCTTTAGAAGAAATTCCAGAGCTGATCGAAGAATTCTTCATGTCATCTGTTAAGTATGACGATGACAAGTTGGCAGCCTACCATACAGCTTATTTCAATAGTGGTGCTGTTCTCTACATTCCTGATAACGTTGAGATTAAAGAACCAATCGAAGGAATTTTCTATCAAGACAGCGATAGCGATGTGCCGTTTAACAAGCATATTATGATTATCGCTGGTAAAAACTCTAAGATTAGTTATCTAGAACGTTTAGAGTCACGTGGTGGAGGAAGTGCCAAAGCAACTGCCAAAGCAACTGCTAATATCACAGTAGAAGTGATTGCTCGTTCTGGTGCGCAAGTGAAGTTTGCGGCTATCGACCGTCTAGGTGAAAATGTTACTGCTTACATTAGCCGTCGTGGTAAACTAGGTAACGATGCAAGTATTGACTGGGCAATCGGTGTCATGAACGAAGGAAATGTCGTTGCGGATTTTGATAGTGACTTGATTGGTAATGGTAGCAATGCCGACCTTAAAGTGGTAGCTCTTTCAAGTGGCCGTCAGGTACAAGGGATTGATACCCGAGTAACTAACTATGGTTGCAACTCAATCGGAAATATCCTCCAACATGGGGTTATTCTTGAAAAAGCAACTTTAACTTTCAACGGTATAGGTCACATTATCAAGGGGGCCAAGGGAGCAGATGCGCAACAAGAAAGTCGTGTTCTCATGCTTTCAGACCAAGCGCGTTCAGATGCCAACCCAATCCTTTTGATTGATGAAAATGACGTAACTGCAGGACACGCGGCTTCTATCGGTCAGGTAGATCCAGAAGATATGTATTACCTCATGAGCCGTGGCTTGGATAAGGCAACTGCAGAACGCTTGGTTGTCCGTGGTTTCCTTGGATCTGTTATCGTTGAGATTCCAGTCAAGGAAGTTCGTGATGAAATGATTGCAACTATCGAAGAAAAATTGTCAAAACGCTAAGGGGTAGCCTATGTTAGATGTAGAAGCGATTCGCAAGGATTTTCCAATTTTAGATCAGATTGTTAACGATGAACCTCTGGTTTATCTGGATAATGCCGCGACGACACAAAAACCACTAGCAGTTCTGGAAACGATTAACCGCTATTATGAGCAGGACAATGCCAATGTTCATCGTGGCGTTCATACCTTGGCAGAAAGGGCGACAGCTTCCTATGAAGCTGCTCGTGAAACCATTGGTAAGTTTATCAATGCAGGCTCTACAAAGGAAGTTCTCTTTACAAGAGGAACGACAACCAGTCTTAACTGGGTAGCGCGTTATGCTGAGGAAGTCTTGACTGAGGGAGACCAGGTCTTGATTTCCGTCATGGAACACCATTCCAATATCATTCCATGGCAGGAAGCCTGCCGCAAGACTGGAGCGGAGCTTGTCTATGTCTACCTCAAGGATGGAGCTCTAGATATGGATGATTTAAGGGCTAAGTTGACTGATAAAGTCAAGTTTGTATCCCTAGCTCACGCCTCAAATGTTCTTGGTGTGGTCAATCCAATCAAAGAAATCACTCAATTGGTCCACCAAGTGGGAGCCATCATGGTGGTGGATGGTGCTCAGTCTACACCCCATATGAAGATTGATGTTCAGGACTTGGATGTGGACTTCTTTGCCTTTTCAGGTCACAAGATGGCTGGTCCGACTGGTATCGGTGTTCTTTACGGTAAAGAAAAGTATCTGGAACAAATGTCTCCAGTAGAATTTGGCGGTGAGATGATTGATTTCGTCTATGAGCAATCTGCTAGTTGGAAGGAATTGCCTTGGAAATTTGAAGCTGGAACACCCAATATGGCAGGTGCAATCGGACTGGCAGCAGCAGTAGATTATCTAGAAAAGATTGGTATGGATGCCATTGAAGCCCATGAACAAGGATTGATCGCATACGTCTATCCAAAACTGCAGGCGATTGAAGGACTGACCATTTATGGTTCACAGGACTTGGCTCAACGTTCAGGTGTGATTGCCTTTAACCTAGGTGATCTTCATCCGCACGACCTTGCGACTGCTTTGGATTATGAAGGAGTAGCTGTTCGAGCAGGTCACCATTGCGCTCAACCCTTGCTCCAGTATTTGGATGTTCCAGCAACAGCTCGTGCAAGTTTTTATATCTACAATACCAAGGCAGATTGCGACAAGCTAGTCGATGCCTTACAAAAGACAAAGGAGTTTTTCAATGGCACTTTCTAAACTAGATAGCCTTTATATGGCAGTGGTAGCGGATCATTCGAAAAATCCACATCACCAAGGGAAGTTAGAAGATGCTGAGCAAATCAGTCTCAACAATCCGACCTGTGGAGATGTTATCAATCTCTCCGTCAAGTTTGATGCAGATGACCGCTTGGAAGATATCGCTTTTCTAAACTCAGGTTGTACCATCTCGACTGCCTCTGCGAGCATGATGACAGATGCCGTTTTGGGTAAGACCAAGCAAGAAATCTTAGAACTTGCGACTATTTTTTCTGAAATGGTTCAAGGGCAAAAAGATGAGCGTCAAGACCAACTAGGTGATGCTGCTTTCTTGTCAGGTGTTGCCAAATTCCCTCAACGAATCAAGTGTGCAACTCTAGCTTGGAATGCCCTGAAGAAAACAATTGAAAATCAAGAAAACAAGTAAGGCAAGTTTCTTTTGTCTTATGAATCAGTAGAAATGAAGAATGAAAGAAAGGATATTATGGCTGAAGAAAGAGTAGAACCAAAACCAATTGACCTTGGTGAATATAAATTTGGTTTCCATGATGATGTAGAGCCTGTCCTATCGACAGGAAAAGGATTGAATGAAGATGTCATTCGTGAACTATCAGCTGCTAAGGGAGAACCTGAGTGGATGTTAGAATTCCGTTTGAAGTCTTATGAAACCTTCAAAAAAATGCCTATGCAAACTTGGGGAGCAGACTTGTCAGAGATTGATTTTGATGACTTGATCTACTACCAAAAACCATCTGATAAACCAGCTCGTTCATGGGATGAGGTTCCTGAAAAGATTAAAGAAACCTTTGAACGTATCGGGATTCCGGAAGCTGAGCGTGCCTATCTAGCAGGTGCCTCTGCCCAGTATGAGTCAGAAGTGGTTTACCACAATATGAAGGAAGAGTTCCAAAAATTGGGAATTATCTTTACAGATACGGATTCTGCCCTCAAGGAATACCCAGACTTGTTTAAACAATACTTTGCTAAGTTGGTACCGCCAACAGATAACAAATTGGCTGCCCTCAACTCAGCAGTATGGTCTGGTGGAACCTTTATCTATGTACCAAAAGGTGTGAAAGTGGATATTCCACTTCAAACTTACTTCCGTATCAACAACGAAAATACTGGTCAGTTTGAACGTACCTTGATTATCGTTGATGAGGGAGCAAGTGTCCACTACGTTGAAGGATGTACAGCACCAACTTATTCAAGTAACAGCTTGCATGCAGCCATTGTAGAAATCTTTGCCTTGGACGGAGCTTACATGCGTTATACGACTATCCAAAACTGGTCTGATAACGTTTATAACTTGGTAACAAAACGTGCCAAAGCCTTGAAAGATGCGACAGTTGAGTGGATTGATGGAAACTTGGGTGCCAAGACAACTATGAAATACCCATCTGTTTACCTAGATGGAGCAGGGGCGCGTGGAACCATGCTTTCGATCGCCTTTGCTAATGCAGGGCAACACCAGGATACTGGTGCTAAGATGATCCACAATGCTCCACATACCAGCTCGTCTATCGTGTCTAAATCTATCGCTAAAGGCGGAGGGAAGGTTGACTACCGTGGACAAGTAACCTTTAACAAAAACTCTAAGAAATCTGTCTCTCACATCGAGTGTGATACCATTATTATGGATGACTTGTCAGCATCAGATACTATTCCATTTAATGAAATTCACAACTCGCAAGTAGCTTTGGAACACGAAGCCAAGGTTTCTAAGATTTCAGAGGAACAACTCTATTACCTCATGAGCCGTGGATTGTCAGAATCAGAAGCGACAGAAATGATTGTTATGGGATTTGTGGAGCCCTTCACAAAAGAACTTCCAATGGAATATGCAGTTGAGCTTAACCGCTTGATTAGCTATGAAATGGAAGGATCAGTCGGATAAAATTTGATTTTAGATTTACTAAAAATCAAGGACTTTGAAGATGAACTTGTAACAAAAAGAGACTGAGAAAAAAATATTTTAAGAACAGAAAACGCATGATATCAGGAGCCAAAAACTTGATATTATGCGTTTTATTATGGGAAGATTTATTATATTCTCTCATGAAATAGAGTTTTTTTCTAAGCGCTTTTGATTTTTGATATAGTTTTGTGAGGACGAAGTAAGACAATATATAAAATAGTCAGTTCAAGCCACGATATAGTTGCTTAGTTTAAAATAAGCTTCTTATAATAAAGCTATGGCATATAGTACAGATTTTAAACAAGAGCATTAGATTACATCAAAGAAGGACACAGCCATGTCGAGGCATCTAAAGTTTTTGATGTTGGCGGCAGAACTCTCTTCACGTGGGAAAAGAAAGACGTGAACAAGGACACTTAGAGAGGAAAAAGCGAGTCGTCAAAAAGCGTAAGATCCCTTTAGAAGAATTGAAAGCCTTTGTAGAGGCTCATCCAGATGCTTTTTTACAGGAAATTGGGCACATTTTGATTATGCTGTCCCTTCAGTATGGGCAGCTTTAAAGCAGATTCATGTCACTTTAAAAAAAGACGACTAGCTTTAAGGAACAAGATCCAGAGAAAGTCGCTGAGTTTCTTGATATTTTGAATAGCCTAAAAGATTTACCAGTCCTATATATTGACGAAACAGGAATCGACCGCTACCTCTATCGTCCTTATGCACGGGCTCCTATAGAGGAGAAAGTCTATGAAAAGATTAGCGAACGGCGTTTTGAGCGGACTTCGATTGTTGCAGGACAAGTAGATGGAGAGTTTATAGCTCCCATGATTTACAAGGAAAGTATGACGATCGATTTCTTTGTGGAGTGGTTCAAAATGCGACTCCTGCCTGCTTTGAAGACACCTCATGTCATTGTTATGGACAACGCTAGTTTTCATCCCAAGAACATTTTGGATGAAAACTGCATTCAAGATAAACACTTTTTCTTACCTCTACAGCCTTATTCTCCAGATTTGAATCCTATTGAGCAAGTTTGGGCTATCTTGAAAAAGAAAGTGACGGATTTATTAAGGGAAGTTCCAAATGTTTTTGAATGTTTGGAACGCTTTTTTAAAACTAAATGACTATAATTATAAAATGCTTATTGATTTTGATTTAAAATGAGTCAAAAAGCCGTTGCACAACGGTTTTTTGTTATAATTAAATGAAGAATGTAGAATAAAAGGAGAAAACCATGACATTTGAAGAAATACTGCCTGGGTTAAAGGCTAAGAAAAAATATGTACGTACTGGTTGGGGAGGTGCTGAGAACTATGTCCAACTCTTTGATACCATCGAGCAAAATGGTGTGGCTTTAGAGGTAACTCCTTATTTTTTGATTAACGTTTCTGGCGAAGGAGAAGGATTTTCCATGTGGAGCCCGACACCTTGTGATGTTTTGGCGACGGATTGGGTAGAAGTGCATGACTAAACGTGTACTCATTACAGGAGTGAGTTCAGGTATCGGATTGGCTCAGGCTCGCCTTTTTTTAGAGAAGGACTATCAAGTTTATGGAGTTGACCAAGGTGAAAATCCACTCTTAGAGGGTGATTTTCACTTTTTACAGAGAGATTTAACCTTGGACTTGGAGCCGATTTTTGACTGGTGTCCTCAGGTTGATGTTTTGTGTAATACTGCTGGAGTTTTGGATGATTATAAACCACTTTTGGAACAATCAGCGCAGGAAATTCAAGAAATTTTTGAAATCAACTACGTGACTCCAGTAGAGTTGACTCGGAATTATTTGACACAAATGCTGGAGAATAAAAAGGGAATCATCATCAATATGTGCTCTATTGCTTCTAGTCTAGCAGGTGGCGGTGGACACGCCTATACTTCTTCGAAGCACGCCTTGGCTGGCTTCACCAAGCAGTTGGCTCTAGACTATGCTGAAGCTGGGATTCAGGTCTTTGGGATTGCTCCAGGAGCAGTCAAGACAGCTATGACCGCTGCCGACTTTGAACCAGGTGGTTTAGCGGACTGGGTGGCTAGTGAAACCCCAATCAAACGTTGGATCGAGCCAGAGGAAGTAGCAGAAGTCAGTCTCTTTTTGGCCAGTGGAAAAGCAAGCGCCATGCAAGGACAAATCTTGACAATAGATGGCGGCTGGTCTTTGAAGTAGGAGTAGTTGGATGGAAATCAAAAGACACTTTGGAGTCTACGCTGTTTGCTTTGAAAATGGGAAGTTACTCCGCATTGAAAAAACGAGAGGCCCTTATCAACATAGGTATGATCTACCTGGAGGCAGTCAGCAACTTGGTGAAGAACTGACGGAAACGCTGACTAGAGAAGTTTTGGAAGAGACGGGATTTACTGTTGGAGGCTACTCTAATCCTCGAATCTACGATGTTTTCGTCAGGGAAGAGTTAAAAAATTTTATGGTTCACCATGTCATGGCCTTGTATGATGTTGAAATGGATGAGGATGCGCCTCAAGTTACGATTTCTAAAGCTGTCTCTGATGGTATTAATGATTCACTTGGATATATTTGGATGGATATTCAAGAAGTCACAGAAGAAAATGCATCGCCACTAGTCTTGAAGATTAAGTCTGAATTATTAGGATTTCCAGAACTGGACAAGACCTCTTACATGAATTGGAAGGTGAATGATGAGAAACGAACTTGCCCTTAGTGGCGAAAAACTTGATGAAAAAGTTTACCCACAACTATTTCATCATGTTGGCATGATTCGTGGGGAATATTTGTTGAGGGAGCTTAACCAAAACATCCTGTTACCAAGTTGTAAGGAATTTGTAAAAGATTATCTAGATACTATTTGTTCCTTGTACTCAGATGAAGAAGTCTGGTATCGTTTTTCAGAATTAACAAATACAGAAGCTAATTGTCTAAAGGGGACTAAAGAGTATTTTGATGAAAATCATCCCTTGTTTGGCTATAGAGGAACGAGGCGTTTATTGATGTGTCAAGATGAATTTCAGGCTGAGGTACATGTCGTTACAGAAGTTTATCAAACCAATTCCAATCTGTCTCTTGTTTTTCCTTTTGTCAATGATGCTGAGCAGTTAAAGCAAGCTATTACAGTATTGCGTCAGCATGGCTTTACTGGGAAAGTTGGCACGATGATTGAATTACCGTCAGCGTATTTTGACTTAGACAGGATACTGGAAACGGGCATTTCAAAGATTGTAGTTGGAATGAATGATTTGACTTCTTTTGTTTTTGCGACTGTGAGAAACAGTCAATGGCATGATATGGAAAGTCCAATTATGTTAGATATGCTGAGACAGATGCAGGATAAAGCAAGGTTGAAAAAGATTGATTTTGCTGTAGCAGGTTATCTGAATACTTCTTTCATACAAAAAATGAATCAGATGGGTATCGAATGCATTATCCACTATAGCTCTATTCCGGAGATTTTTGATTTAGAAATTGACCATCCAGATCATCTCAAACATATAAAAGAAGAAAGTAAGAAATTACAAAGGAGAAACCCATGACACCGCAAGAAATATGGAATGCCTACAAGCAAATCAACCCCTCGATTGGAGATGAAATTGATGCCTGGGCTTTTGGAGAGGAAGCCGATCTCTTGACAGATTTGGTTTTAAGAGGCGAAAAGACCGCAACAGCATCAGCCTACGACCTCTATGCACTAGAAGCCGAGTCTCTTCCTCAAGAAGGAACTTTTGATGTCATTTTAGATAGTCAAAATCAGGCTGTCTGTATTGTCGAAATTACAAAGGTTTCTGTCCAGCCCTTCAATCAAGTTTCTGCTCAACATGCCTTTAAGGAAGGGGAAGGTGACAAATCCCTAGCCTATTGGTGTCAGGTTCATGAGGATTGTTTCGCCGAGTGGCTGAGAGAAGCAGGACTGACTTTTACACCTGAAAGTAAGGTTGTTTTAGAAGAATTTCGCAAGGTCTACCCACTGTAGACTGTTAGATAGAAGAAAGTTTTGGAAATCGCTGTCCAATCCTTTTTTCTCAAGCAAAACATGATATAATAAGTTTGTTTGAAGAAGAGCTCTAGCTCTTAAACTTAGATAGGAGAAAACTATGCAAGCAGTTGAACATTTTATTAAGCAATTTGTTCCTGAACATTATGATTTATTTTTAGACTTGAGTCGTGAGACCAAGACTTTTTCAGGAGAGGTGACTATTAGTGGTCAAGCACAGAGTGACCGCATTTCCCTTCATCAAAAAGACTTGGAAATCGCTTCTGTAGAAGTTGCAGGGGTAGCTTGTCCATTTACAGTTGACCATGAAAATGAAGCCCTTCATATTGAACTTGCGGAAGCAGGTCAAGTTGAAGTGGTTATCGCTTTCTCAGGAAAAATTACAGACAACATGACAGGGATTTACCCATCTTACTACACAGTTGATGGAGTGAAGAAGGAAGTCTTGTCTACTCAGTTCGAGAGTCATTTTGCGCGCGAAGCCTTCCCATGTGTGGATGAACCAGAAGCCAAAGCAACTTTTGACCTCTCTCTACGTTTTGACCAAGCAGAAGATGAATTGGCCTTGTCTAACATGCCAGAAATCGATGTTGAAAAACGTAAGGAAACAGGTATCTGGAAGTTTGAGACAACACCTCGCATGTCTTCTTACTTGTTAGCCTTTGTAGCAGGTGATTTGCAAGGTGTGACCGCTAAAACTAAAAATGGTACCCTCGTAGGTGTTTATTCAACCAAAGCCCACCCACTATCTAACCTTGATTTCTCACTGGATATCGCTGTTCGCTCTATCGAGTTTTACGAAGATTACTATGGAGTTAAGTACCCGATCCCTCAATCTCTCCACATCGCCCTTCCTGACTTCTCAGCTGGAGCTATGGAAAACTGGGGTCTTGTGACCTACCGTGAAGTTTACTTGGTTGTGGATGAGAACTCTACCTTTGCCAGCCGTCAACAAGTTGCTCTTGTTGTGGCACATGAATTGGCTCACCAATGGTTTGGTAACCTTGTTACTATGAAATGGTGGGATGACCTTTGGCTCAATGAAAGCTTTGCTAACATGATGGAGTACGTCTGTGTGGATGCTATTGAACAAAGCTGGAATATCTTTGAAGATTTCCAAACAGGTGGAGTACCTCACGCTCTTGAACGTGACGCAACTGATGGCGTGCAGTCTGTTCACGTCGAAGTCAAACACCCAGATGAAATCAATACGCTCTTTGACGGAGCTATCGTCTATGCCAAAGGAAGTCGCCTCATGCACATGCTTCGTCGTTGGCTAGGTGATGCCGATTTTGCCAAAGGTTTGCATGCCTACTTTGAAAAACATCAGTACAGAAATACAATTGGTCGTGACCTTTGGGATGCTCTTGGTCAAGCATCTGGCCGTGATGTTTCAGCCTTCATGGATTCTTGGTTGGAACAACCTGGTTATCCAGTTCTCACTGTCAAAGTTGAAAATGATGTTTTGAAGATTTCACAAAAACAATTCTTTATCGGTGAGCACGAAGACAAGAACCGTCTCTGGGTTGTGCCACTAAACAGCAACTGGAAAGGCTTGCCTGATACACTTGAAACTGAAAGCATCGAAATTCCAGGCTACGCAGCTCTTCTTGCTGAAAACAAAACAGCACTTCGTCTCAACACTGAAAATACAGCCCACTACATTACAGACTATCAAGGAGACTTGTTAGATGCTGTTCTTTCTGACCTAGTTGAGCTTGATAACACAAGCAAATTGCAAATCGTCCAAGAACGTCGTTTGCTTGCTGAAGCAGGGCACATTTCTTATGCTGACTTGCTCCCAGTTCTTGATAAACTTGCTAAGGAAGAATCTTACCTTGTCGTTTCAGCTGTTTCTGAAGTAATTTCTGCTCTTGAGCGCTTTATCGATGAAGGAACAGAAGCTGAAAGAGCCTTCAAAGCCTTGGTTGCTAAATTGGCTCGTCATAATTATGACCGTCTTGGTTTTGAAGCTAAAGACGGAGAATCAGATGCGGATGAATTGGTTCGTCAGTTGGCTGTTTCTATGATGATTCGCTCAAATGATGCAGAAGCTAGTCAAGTCGCTAGCCAAATCTTCGCGGCTCACAAGGAGAATCTTGCAGGACTTCCAGCAGCTATTCGCTCACAAGTCCTGATCAATGAGATGAAACATCATGAGACCAAAGACTTGTTAGCACTTTATCTTGATACTTATACTCACGCAACAGATGCTGTCTTTAAACGTCAGTTGGCAGCCGCTCTTGCCTATAGTAAAGATGCGGACAATATCCAAACCTTGATTGCTTCTTGGAAGGACAAATTTGTGGTTAAACCACAAGACTTGTCTGCATGGTATTACCAATTCCTAGCTCATCAAGCAACTCAGGAAACAGCTTGGTCTTGGGCTCGTGAAAACTGGGCTTGGATTAAGGCAGCTCTTGGAGGAGATATGAGCTTTGATAGCTTTGTTATCCTTCCTGCTCACGTATTTAAGACTCAGCAACGCTTGGCAGAGTACAAGGAATTCTTTGAGCCACAACTTTCTGACCTTGCTCTTAGCCGTAACATCAGTATGGGAATCAAGGAAATTGCAGCGCGTGTTGACTTGATTAACCGTGAAAAAGCTGCAGTGGAAGCAGTCGTTCTTCAATACGGAACTAAATAATTAAGACTAAATAAAAGAAAACTCAGCTATCTCATGTAATACTCTTCGAAAATCAAATTCAAACCACGTCAGCGTCGCCTTACAGTACTCAAGTACAGCCTGCGGCTAGCTTCCTAGTTTGCTCTTTGATTTTCATTGAGTATAAAATACAGAGAGTTGAGTTTTTTTTAAGGCAAATTTGGTATAATGGTTTTAATAAGGAGGAGTTTCTCATGATAAAAATCTTATTGGTTGAGGATGACCTAGGCCTGTCAAATTCAGTATTTGACTTTTTAGACGATTTTGCGGATGTCATGCAGGTATTTGATGGGGAAGAAGGTCTCTACGAAGCTGAAAGTGGCGTCTATGATTTGATTTTGCTCGATTTGATGTTGCCAGAAAAAAATGGCTTCCAAGTCTTGAAAGAATTGCGTGAAAAGGGAATTACGACTCCAGTTCTGATCATGACTGCCAAGGAAAGTTTGGATGACAAGGGACATGGATTTGAACTGGGAGCGGATGATTATCTGACCAAACCTTTCTACTTAGAAGAACTCAAAATGCGGATTCAAGCCCTTCTCAAACGTTCAGGCAAGTTTAATGAAAACACCTTGACTTATGGAAATATTGTAGTTAATTTGTCAACAAATACCGTTAAGGTTGAAGATACTCCTGTCGAATTATTAGGGAAAGAGTTTGATTTATTAGTTTATTTCCTTCAAAATCAAAATGTTATTTTGCCTAAGACTCAGATTTTTGATCGTCTATGGGGATTTGATAGTGACACAACGATTTCAGTTGTCGAAGTCTATGTTTCAAAAATCCGTAAGAAATTAAAAGGAACCACTTTTGCAGAGAATTTGCAAACCTTGCGCAGTGTTGGGTATATTTTAAAAGATGTTCAGTAAACTAAAAAAAACATGGTATGCGGATGACTTTAGTTATTTTATCCGCAACTTTGGTGTCTTCACTCTGATTTTCTCTACTATGACTCTGATTATTTTGCAGGTCATGCATTCGAGTCTTTATACTTCGGTGGATGATAAGCTTCATGGACTGAGTGAAAATCCTCAGGCAGTTATTCAGCTTGCTGTAAATAGGGCAACAGAAGAGATTAAAGACTTAGAGAATGCCGCTACAGATACTAGTAAGACTGAGATAAAACCCAATGTCAGTTCCAATACGGAGGTTATTCTTTTTGATAAGAATTTTACACAGCTCCTTTCTGGAAATCGATTTTTGGGATTGGATAAGATTAAGTTAGAGAAAAAAGAACTAGGCCATATCTATCAGATTCAGGTTTTTAATAGCTATGGACAAGAAGAAATCTATCGCATGATATTGATGGAAACCAATATCAGTTCGGTTTCAACCAATATCAAGTATGCAGCTATCTTGATTAATACCAGTCAGTTGGAGCAGGCCAGTCAAAAGCACGAGAAATTGATTGTGATTGTGATGGCAAGTTTCTGGATTTTATCTTTACTTGCAAGTCTCTATCTAGCTAGGGTCAGTGTTAGGCCCCTGCTTGAGAGCATGCAGAAGCAACAGTCCTTTGTGGAAAATGCTAGTCATGAGTTACGAACTCCACTCGCAGTTTTGCAAAATCGCTTAGAGACCCTTTTTCGTAAGCCAGAAGCAACCATTATGGATGTGAGCGAAAGCATTGCCTCTAGTTTGGAAGAAGTCCGAAATATGCGTTTTTTGACGACAAACTTGCTGAACTTAGCTCGTAGAGATGATGGGATTAAACCGGAACTTGCAGAAGTTCCAACCAGTTTTTTCAATACGACTTTCACAAACTATGAGATGATTGCCTCGGAAAATGACCGTGTCTTCCGTTTTGAAAATCGGATTCATCGCACGATTGTCACAGATCAGCTTCTATTGAAGCAGTTGATGACTATCCTATTTGATAATGCTGTCAAGTATACTGAAGAGGATGGTGAAATTGATTTTCTTATCTCTGCGACCGACCGTAATCTGTATTTACTTGTTTCTGATAATGGAGTCGGTATTTCCTCAGAAGATAAGAAGAAAATTTTTGATCGTTTTTATCGAGTGGATAAGGCTAGAACCCGCCAAAAAGGTGGTTTTGGTTTAGGATTATCCCTAGCCAAGCAAATTGTAGATGCCTTAAAAGGAACCATTACTGTCAAAGATAATAAACCGAAAGGAACAATCTTTGAAGTGAAGATTGCCATCCAAACACCATCTAAAAAGAAAAAATAAAAATATCGCTCCAGATGGGGCGATATTTTGGATTACGTGACTTTCAGTCCGTTTCGCTAAGTCAGGTGTGAGACAGGCAAACCACCCGTTTTAGGGGTGGTCATGATTAAAATAACATAAAAATCTTGACAGATAAACTTAAAAAATGTAAACTATTTACTGGTTAATTAATTGGTTAAATAACCAATTTAGAAAACTATTTAATCAAGTAAAGGAAGTTAAGAAAAAGCTTCATCATTTATTGAAATGAGGGATTTATGAAATTCAGTAAAAAGTATATAGCAGCTGGATCAGCTGTTATCGTATCCTTGAGTCTTTGTGCCTATGCACTGAACCAGCATCGCTCGCAGGAAAATAAGGACGATAATCGTGTCTCTTATGTGGATGGCAGCCAGTCAAGTCAGAAAACTGAAAACCTGACACCAGATCAGGTTAGCCAGAAAGAAGGAATTCAGGCTGAGCAAATTGTCATCAAAATTACAGATCAGGGCTTTGTGACGTCACACGGTGATCACTATCATTACTATAACGGGAAAGTTCCTTATGATGCCCTCTTTAGTGAAGAACTCTTGATGAAGGATCCAAACTACAAACTTAAGGATGGAGATATTGTCAATGAAATCAAGGGGGGGTATATCATCAAGGTAGATGGAAAATATTATGTCTACCTGAAAGATGCAGCTCATGCTGATAATGTTCGAACTAAGGATGAAATCAACCGTCAAAAACAAGAACATGTCAAAGATAATGAGAAGGTCAGCGCTGATGTTGCTGTAGCAAGGTCTCAGGGACGCTATACGACAGATGATGGTTATGTCTTTAATCCAGCTGATGTTATCGAAGATACGGGTGATGCTTATATCGTTCCTCACGGAGGTCACTATCACTATATTCCAAAAAGTGATTTGTCTGCTAGTGAGTTAGCTGCTGCTAAAGCTCATTTAGCTGGCAAAAATACGCAACCGAGTCAGCTAAGCTATTCTTCAACAGCTAGTGACAATACCAATCAAGCTATAGAGAAAGAATCAACTAGCAAGCCAGAAAGCAAAGTTGAAAATCTCCAAAGTCTATTGAAAGAACTCTATGATTTACCTAGCGACCAACGTTACAGTGAATCAGATGGTTTAGTCTTTGACCCTGCTAAGATTGTCAGTCGTACACCAAATGGAGTTGCGATTCCGCATGGCGACCATTATCACTTTATTCCTTACAGCAAGCTCTCTCCTTTAGAAGAAAAGATTGCTAGAATGGTGCCTATCGGTGGTACTGGTTCTATGATTTCTACAAATGAAAAACCTCATGAAGTAGCGTCTAGTCTAGGAAGTCTTCCAAGTAATCCATCTATATTGAATAATGCTTCTTCAACGTTAAATAAGGAAATTTCTTCAACATCTGATGGTTATATCTTTAATCCTAAAGATATTGTCGAAGAAACAGCTACAGCTTATATTGTCAGACATGGTGATCATTTCCATTACATTCCTAAGTCGAATCAAATTGGACAACCGACTCTTCCAAACAATGGTCTAGCAACACCTTCTCCATCTCTTCCAATCAATCCAGGAATTTCACATGAGGAACATGAAGAAGATGGACACGGCTTTGATGTCAATCGTATTATTGCTGAAGATGAAGCAGGATTTATCATGAGTCACGGCGACCACAATCATTACTTCTTCAAGAAAGATTTGACAGCAGACCAAATTAAGGTCGCGCAGGATCACTTGAAAGGTGCAAATACAGTAACACCAAGTCCAGCTCAGGATGATAAGCACGATGGTGATGATCATGGACATCATCATGGTGAAGAACACGATCATGGTTTTGATGCCAATCGTGTCATCAGTGAGGATGAGCAAGGATTTGTCATGAGTCATGGAGACCACAATCATTACTTCTTCAAGAAAGATTTGACAGCTGAACAAATTAAGGCAGCTCAGGATCATTTGAAAACACATCATGATGCAGAGCCTGTAAAACCTCTTGCTAAAACGGTAGAGTCTTTCTCAAGAGATGCTAGCGATGAAGAAAAAATTGCTTATATTTCTAAGACCTACGGCGTTCCACTTGAAGCTATTAGAATTTCAAACGGATTCTTTGTCTTTGGAAATCCAGACCAAGCCTACGATCCAACTCATATTCATCCTTACGCTGTTCGTAAGGAACATGTTCGTTTGCCGCTCCAAACTGGCAATCCAGAGCTTGATTTCCTAAATGAACTCTATACCACTGCCTTGCGAGATGGGGTGTCTCCTTATAGTTTGCAGGTAGAAAATGGTAGTTTTGTGATCCCTCATGGTGACCACAACCACTATATCAAGGTTCAAACGAAGGGCTATGAAGTGGCTTTGAAAAATAAAATTCCAGCTCTACAATCCAACTACCAACCTGGAGCTTTTGATGAGAAGGTAGTTTTGGCAAAAGTAGACCAACTTCTAGCTGAAAGCAGAAACATCTATAAAGACAAGCCTATCGAACAAAGACAGATTGAGTTAGCCTTAGGTCAGTTTACTGAAAACATGAAGAAACTGGCAACGAACTCTACAGCAGGTTATCTTGCGACACTAGAACTCTTTGATAAGCAATATATCCATATTGATGAAAGTGTCAAACCTGTTGAAACAAGTGCTCTAGATAAGAAATATCAGGCCTTGATTGATAAAATCAACACACTAGATACAGATTCTTATGGGCTTCCTAAGAAAGACCTTCTCGTTCGACTTCAAGAAGCTAAGTTGGCTAAAGATGAGGCTGGTTTAGCAGCGGTTGAATCACAACTTCAAGCCTTGCAAGACTTTAATGATCGAACTGGTGTTACAACTGTAGAATACATCAAGTATTTCTACGAACACGTAAATGACGGTCGTTTGAGTGATGAACTTCGAAACAAAGTAGCTCAGTTGACTTGGACCTTGTATCAATCTCAATCCTTCCTTAAGGCAGCAGAATTGAACAAATTATTCCCAAGTATCTATCAGGCAAAACAAGAAGTGGAAGAAGCTTTGAAAGCTCAGCCAACTACTGCGAAATCAAGCCAGACAGTTCTAGATACTGAAAAAGTTGATAATCAAAGTGCCAAGACAGCTATTTATGGCTTCTTGAAAGAATTGTATGGAGACTTTATGCCTGAAGAGCATGTGAATCATGTCAGCAAGGAACAAGTAGAAAATCTCTTGAACAAGGCAAATCAACTCTTGGAACAAATCCAAGAAGAAGGAATCAGACAATCCTTGGCAGAAGAAGTAGAAAATCTCAAAGTTGCTACAAACAAGGCTGATGCAGACTTGGATGAAGTAAATAGTCAGGTAAAAGATGTCTTGACTCGTATCGCTAGCGCCCTTCAACAAGAGAAAGAAAATGCAGAGCAAGATCCTCAGACACTTGTACTCTATCAAAAACTTTACGATATCCTCATGTCACTTCACGCTTACTTAGAAAACAATAAGGGTTCTGATGAGGACTTTGATAAGGTAGATGCTTTACTAGATCAACTTTCTGCTAAGAGTAAAGATAAGGCTGCTTTACTTGAATTGACAAAAGCTATTCTGATCTTGAATCAAGAAATCAAGTCAAAATCAAGCGCAAGTGAAGAAACAACTCCAGCAACAAATGCCGAGGCAAATGGTGATAAGACAAGTGCTGAGAACCAACCAAACGCAGCTGCAGAATCTAACAGTGAAACTGCCAGCGACGAAAACAAACCGAGCAACGCAACAGATTCTAAATCTGCTGAATCAGTTCCAGAAAAGTAAACAACAGAATCTCCAACAAGTACTGGAAATCAAGAAAAAACAGTAGAATAAAAAAGTTGGTAGATAAAAAAGTTTGTGGTCGTAGATCTAGGAGATTTTCCCATTCAAGGCTGTTTCCTATTTCTCATTGTAATTATAAACCATGGCAACATAAGAAAACGAGCATTTCCAACTGAGGAGGTGCTCGTTTTTTGATAGTTAGAAGTAGTTTTTATCCGTCTATTTAGAGTTGATTACAAGAAATTATTGACTTGAATGTGGATATAAGATTTATTCACTGATTATAATGTTTAAATAGTGCTCCAAAGCAAAGAATTATCCTCATGAGTATGAATCTTATAAATTAACTACCTCCAAACCATGTTCTGTCAAGCGGTAGATGCTTGAACAGACCTCTTTTAAGAAACGACGGTCATGCGAAACAGTGATGAGACCGCCTGGATAGGTTGCAAAGAGTTTTCTGATTTGGGGTTGAGAAGTTGGAGAAAAGTTTCGTGTAGGTTCATCCAACAGGAGAAAGTTTGGTTTGCACAAGACTAAATCCAAAAGCAGGAGTTTTCCCTGTTGCCCGCCAGATAAGGAGCGAATTTGATGCTGCATTTCTGGATAACTGAAATTGAGACTGGCTAAGTGAGATTGGATTTTCTGCAGTTCCTCTTTTTCTCCAGTTTTGCTGAGGTAGGCTATTGGTGATAAATCCAATTGCAGTTTTTTGTGGTAATCTTGTGGCATAAAACCAAGCGAAATTTCTCTTTTGGCGCTAAGCAGCTGTTGAAACTTGGCTAGCAGAGTCGATTTCCCAATACCATTTGGGCCAATGATACCGATTTTTTCTTGGCCACGAACAGTTAGTTGAAGTCCTTGAGCCAAAACTAGATCACCAATGGACAAATTCTCTTTTTCCAGTTGGATTAAGACTTTAGATGCCGGTAATGGCTGTATATCTGAGAAAAAAAGTCTGATTTCTTCCTCTTCAAGTGGTTTTTGGGTCATGGACTGAGCTGTCTTTTCAAAGCGTTTTTCTTGAGAGAGGACATTTTTCATCTTTTTAGCCAATAGGCGACCTGCAGTACTGTCTTTGGTAGCTCGAAGAGCAGTTTCTACATTTTGTTTAACTCGTTGATGTTTTTCCATAGTTTTATTGTAGGCTCTTTGGTCGTTGGCTGCTTGCTGGCTTTGTCTGGCAAAATTAGCCTTTCTCTGCTCACTATAACTATCATAGTCTAAATGCTCTACTAGTGTTTCCGCTTCTTTACGGTGCTTGACCAGTCGCAAGTGAACAATAGTGTCTACCGTTTCAGAAAGAAAGTCCTCATCATGGGAAATGAAAATAACGGTTTGTCTAATCTTGCGAATCTGACCTTTTAGCCAATCAACCGTCTCAAGATCCAAGTCATTTGAAGGTTCATCTAAAAATAGAATCTCAAAGGGTTTGGCTAACTCATGGATGAGCTGAATTTTCAAAGCTTCACCCCCTGATAGACTACCAATTTCTTGGTTGCTAGCGAAGCGATCGCCATCAAAATGCAACTCCTCCGCCAAACGATAGAGGACACTGTAATCTAAATCGATAGTATCTAAAAAGAAGTAGTCGTGTAGAGTTTTCTTTTTCAGGTCCTCAGGGACTTTTTGAGGAATGTAGGCTATTGATTGATAATCAGATTGAATGTCTCCCCTGATAGTGAAATCAGGCAAAGCTTCCCCCATTAAAGTTTTAAGTAAGGTTGATTTGCCATTTCCTTCCTCTCCAATAATAGCTACCTTTTCCCCATCCTGGATGGTCATGCTTAGATCAGAGACAAGGTCTCGTAAATCTTTGTTTTGTGTGATGGTCAGGTGATTGATTTTTATCATATGATTGTCCTTTCTAGAATGTTGATATTGCATAACAAAAAGCTCTACTTTACCTAGTAGAGCCAAAGTTTATGTCAAAAAAACTCTATTAATACTCTTCGAAAATCTCTTCAAACCACGTCAGCGTCGCCTTACCGTAGATATATGTAACTGACTTCGTCAGTCTTATCTACAACCTCAAAGCAGTGCTTTGAGCAACCTGTGGCTCGCTTCCTAGTTTGCTCTTTGATTTTCATTGAGTATAAAATGCCAGAAGAAAGAGCATAAAAGAGTACACAAAAAGAGACAAAAACAAGATCTACTAAATAAAGGTTCTTTATTTGATAGACTTAGTTGTTCATGTCTCCCTTACCTCCGAGTATTAGTATCTTTATACTATACCTTTAAGGAAATTTTGTCAACAGAAAACTGGAAATTCCAAGTTCTAAAATCCAAAAACAGGTCCATAAAGAGTCAGTACGTGTTTGACATGCTCGTAATGGAATTTGTCGTAGTTTCGCCAAGCAATGCGTGCTTGGTCGTTCAGTTTTAGGCTACCGAGGCCTATCAGAAGACTGGTACGTTGGTAAAATTTCTCAAGGTCGATTAAGATACTGTTGTTCAACTTTTCCGCTTTTTTGAGCTCTTGCAGAGTAGTATTTAGCAGCTCTTGCAGTCGAATATCATCTGCCGTACCTTGTTTACAGTTTTGGTAGCTTTTATTTAACTCGGATAGGAGTTGGGTTGCATTTGTAATGAGTTCTTTGTCTTCCATAGGGGCATCATCCTTGCTATCATGTATTCTTGCCTATAGTATAGCACCAAAAAATATAGTGATAAATATATTAAAAAAATCGAATTTTAATTACAAAGTTTGGTGGGCTGATTTGTAGCCTTTTCATGGTATAATCAAGAGAGTAAATCTTTATGGAGGAAGTATGAAATTAAATATTCAAGAAATTCGTAAGCAGTCTGAAGGCTTGCATTTTGAACAAACCTTAGACCTAGCCGCAGACCTGCATGCACGTAATCAAGAAATTTTAGATGTAAAAGATATCCTTGCAGTTGGGAAAGTACAGTACGAAGACCGTATGTATTTCTTAGATTATCAACTATCTTATACCATTGTTCTTGCTTCAAGTCGCAGTATGGAGCCAGTTGAGTTAGTTGAATCTTATCCAGTAACGGAAGTTTTCATGGAAGGCGCAACCAACCAGCTAGATCAGGAAGTTTTAGATGATGATTTGGTCTTGCCTATCGAAAATGGAGAACTTGACCTTGCTGAGAGCGTGTCAGACAATATCCTACTAAACATTCCTATCAAGGTCTTGACGGCTGAAGAAGAAGCTGGTCAAGGATTTGTGTCAGGAAATGACTGGCAAATCATGACTGAGGAAGAATACCAAGCTCAACAAGCAGTTAAGAAAGAAGAAAACAGTCCTTTTGCTGGCTTACAAGGACTATTTGATGGAGACGAATAATGGTCTTGTCAAAAAAACGTGCACGAAAGGTGCTGGAAGAAATCATTGCTCTGTTTCCAGATGCCAAGCCAAGTCTTGATTTTACCAATCATTTTGAACTCTTGGTTGCGGTCATGTTGTCAGCCCAGACGACAGATGCAGCGGTAAATAAGGCCACACCAGGTCTCTTTGCTGCCTTTCCAACGCCACAAGCCATGTCTGTTGCAACAGAAAGTGAAATTGCCTCACACATTTCTCGCCTGGGACTGTATCGAAATAAGGCTAAATTCCTTAAGAAATGTGCCCAACAGTTACTAGATGATTTTGATGGTCAAGTTCCTCAAACACGTGAGGGATTGGAGAGTTTGGCAGGTGTTGGTCGCAAGACAGCCAATGTTGTCATGAGTGTAGGATTTGGGATTCCAGCTTTTGCAGTGGATACTCATGTGGAGCGTATTTGTAAACACCATGATATTGTCAAAAAATCAGCGACACCGCTTGAGGTGGAAAAGCGGGTTATGGATATTTTGCCACCTGAAAAATGGTTAGCAGCCCATCAGGCCATGATTTATTTCGGACGGGCTATCTGCCATCCTAAAAATCCAGAGTGTGACCAGTACCCACAGTTATATGATTTTAGCAAGTTATAAGATGGGGTTTCAAAAGTTTTTGCTTGATTTTAAGCATGCTTTGTGCTATAGTAATTGATAATTAAATATTCCTTTAAACCTGTCCCGTGAGGCAGGCAAGGAGCGTGATAAAGTAGAAGGGTGAAGTCTATACTGTTTGTAGTAGGGCTTACTTAGCTATACATTTCAAGTCTCCTTGTTTAAGGAGACTTTTCTTTTTGGAGGTTTGTCATGAAGGCAAAAGAAGTTGTAGACGAATTGACCGTCAAACGAGCGATTACGCGTATTACTTATGAGATTATCGAACGCAACAAAGATTTGAATAAAATCGTCTTGGCTGGTATTAAAACTCGCGGTGTCTTTATCGCCCACCGTATCCAGGAACGTTTAGAGCAGCTAGAAAACCTTTCAGTTCCGGTTGTAGAATTGGATACTAAACCCTTCCGTGACGATGTTAAAAGTGGAGAAGATACTTCTTTAGTTTCTGTTGATGTGACAGACCGTGAAGTTATCTTGGTGGACGATGTGCTTTATACAGGCCGCACTATCCGTGCTGCTATTGATAATATTGTAGGTCATGGTCGTCCTGCGCGCGTGAGTTTAGCAGTTCTAGTCGATCGTGGACATAGAGAATTGCCAATCCGTCCAGATTACGTTGGAAAAAATATCCCAACCAGTCGTTCTGAAGAAATCATCGTAGAGATGGCAGAACTTGATGGCCAAGACAGAGTTCTGATTACTGAAGAAGCTTAGAAAGCTAAAGGAGTAGCCATGTCAGAAAATCAACAAGCATTGAACCATGTGGTATCCATGGAAGACCTCACTGTCGATCAAGTGATGAAATTGATCAAGCGAGGAATTGAGTTTAAAAACGGAGCTCAGCTTCCCTATGAGGACCATCCGATTGTCTCCAATCTTTTCTTTGAGGATTCTACACGGACGCATAAGTCCTTTGAAGTGGCAGAGATTAAACTGGGATTGGAACGACTTGACTTTGATGTGAAAACTAGTTCGGTTAATAAGGGTGAGACACTTTATGATACCATCCTGACTCTGTCTGCTTTAGGAGTGGATGTTTGTGTGATTCGTCACCCAGAGGTTGACTACTACAGAGAGTTAATTGCAAGTCCAACGATTACGACTTCCATTATCAATGGTGGAGATGGTTCGGGCCAACACCCTAGCCAGAGCTTGCTTGATTTGATGACCATTTATGAGGAATTTGGCCACTTTGAGGGTCTCAAGGTTGCGATTGCAGGTGACTTGGACCACTCACGCGTTGCCAAATCTAATATGCAGATTTTGAAACGCTTAGGTGCAGAACTTTATTTTGCTGGACCTGAGGAATGGAGAAGTCAAGAGTTTGCAGAATATGGACAGTTTGTAACCATTGATGAAATCATTGATCAGGTTGATGTCATGATGTTTCTCCGTGTGCAACATGAACGCCACGAAAGTGGAGCTGTCTTTTCAAAAGAAGACTACCATGCACAACATGGTTTGACTCAAGAACGTTATGACCGTTTGAAAGAAACAGCAATCCTCATGCACCCAGCTCCAGTCAACCGTGATGTAGAAATCGCAGACCATTTGGTTGAAGCACCAAAATCACGGATTGTCCAACAAATGACCAATGGTGTCTTTGTTCGAATGGCAATCTTAGAATCCGTACTGGCGAGTAGAAACGCCAACTAAAACACAAGACGTTAAAAGACGCCAGTGAGCGTCCACGAGAGGTGAAAATATGACAAAAAGACTTCTAGTACTAGAAGATGGCACAGTATTTGAAGGCAAGGCCTTCGGAGCAGATATTGATGTAACAGGCGAAATCGTCTTTAATACAGGCATGACCGGCTATCAAGAATCCATTACAGACCAGTCTTATAATGGACAAATCTTGACCTTTACTTATCCTTTGGTAGGAAATTATGGAATTAACCGTGATGATTACGAATCCATTATTCCAACTTGTAAGGGAGTTGTTGTTTTCGAAGAAGCACGTAGAGCAAGCAACTGGCGCAACCAAATGACCTTGGATGAATTTTTGAAAGCCAAGAAAATTCCTGGTATTTCAGGAATTGATACACGTGCTCTTACCAAGATTATCCGTAAGCATGGTACTATGCGTGCAACCTTGACCCATGTTGGGGACAGCATGGATCATGTGACGGACCAGCTCCAAGCAACAGTCTTGCCGACAGACAATATCAAACAGGTTTCTACTAAAACTTCATATCCAGCTCCAGGAGTTGGTTTGAGCGTGGTTCTAGTGGACTTTGGTCTCAAGCACTCAATTTTACGTGAACTTTCTAAACGCAACTGTAACGTGACGGTTGTTCCTTATTCGACAACGGCTGAAGAAATTCTCCATCTCAATCCTGACGGAGTTATGTTGTCAAACGGTCCAGGTAACCCAGAAGATGTTCCACAAGCACTGGATATGATTCGTGGTGTGCAAGGAAAAATTCCAATCTTTGGTATTTGTATGGGGCATCAACTCTTTGCAATGGCAAATGGTGCTAAGACCTACAAGATGAAATTTGGACACCGTGGATTCAACCATGCAGTACGTGAAATTGCTACAGGACGTGTGGATTTTACAAGTCAAAACCATGGTTATGCAGTTAGCCGTGAGGACTTGCCAGAACACTTGATTATTACCCACGAAGAAATCAATGACAAGTCAGTTGAAGGTGTGCGTCACAGATACCAACCTGCTTTCTCTGTTCAATACCACCCAGATGCAGCTCCTGGTCCTCATGATGCAAGCTACCTATTTGACGAGTTTATCGAGATGATGGAAGCTTTTAAACAATCAAACTAAGAACGAGTAAAAGCTCGTCGGAGAATTTATGTAACTGAACACGGACGGAAAGCTCGGAATTTAGAGAAACCAACTTGGATTGTCAATCCTTCCTTAGTTTCCTAAAATTCAATCGCTTTCTATTCGTCCTTTGTATCTTATTTAATGTCGCTCTGTGAGGCGACGAATAGAAAGGCAGGTCGTTTCTTTTAGTCGCTATCAGGCGAACTAAAAACTCCCTGCACTAGATTTTTTACCGAAAAGTATCGTTTCGCTAAAAAATCGTCGGAGAATTTATTTAATGGCAACCTGAGAGTTGCCGAATAGAAAGGAGAAGATACATTGTTCGCGGAAGTGAACACGCCCTAAGAACTGTGTGAAAAAGATAAACATCGTCTTGACGCTGAAGGCGTCTGCACCGAGTTTCCTATTTTCACTGTGTTCTTTACGGGCTTTGTATCATAAACTATGCCTAAACGTACTGATATTCAAAAAATTATGGTGATTGGTTCTGGTCCGATTATTATTGGTCAGGCTGCTGAGTTTGACTACGCTGGGACCCAGGCTTGCTTGTCGTTGAAAGAGGAAGGTTATGAGGTTGTCTTGGTTAACTCAAACCCTGCCACCATCATGACGGACAAGGAGATTGCGGACAAGGTTTATATTGAACCGATTACACTTGAGTTTGTGACACGTATTCTCCGTAAGGAGCGTCCAGATGCCTTGCTACCAACCCTTGGTGGGCAAACTGGTCTTAATATGGCCATGGAATTGTCTAAAAATGGTATTCTTGATGAGCTTGGTGTTGAGCTTCTGGGAACTAAATTATCTGCCATTGACCAAGCGGAGGACCGTGACCTCTTTAAACAATTGATGGAAGAGCTCAACCAACCAATTCCAGAATCTGAAATTGTTAACACTGTCGAAGAAGCAGTTGCCTTTGCAGCGACAATTGGTTACCCAGTTATCGTTCGTCCAGCCTTTACCCTTGGTGGTACTGGTGGTGGTATGTGTGCCAACAAGGAAGAATTGCGTGAAATCTCTGAAAATGGTTTGAAATTATCACCTGTCACCCAATGTTTGATTGAGCGTTCAATCGCAGGCTTTAAGGAAATCGAATACGAAGTTATGCGTGACTCAGCTGACAATGCCTTAGTTGTATGTAACATGGAAAACTTTGACCCAGTTGGGATTCACACAGGGGATTCCATCGTATTTGCCCCTGCGCAAACCATGTCAGACTATGAAAACCAAATGCTTCGTGACGCAAGCTTGAGCATCATTCGTGCCCTTAAGATTGAAGGTGGATGTAACGTTCAGCTGGCCCTTGACCCACATAGCTTTAAGTATTATGTTATCGAAGTAAACCCCCGTGTATCGCGTTCGTCAGCCCTTGCTTCTAAGGCGACAGGATATCCGATTGCTAAGTTGGCTGCTAAGATTGCAGTTGGCTTGACCTTGGATGAGGTTATCAACCCAGTTACAGGTTCAACCTATGCCATGTTTGAGCCTGCCCTTGACTACGTGGTTGCTAAGATTCCTCGTTTCCCATTTGACAAGTTTGAAAAAGGTGAGCGCCGTCTTGGTACCCAGATGAAGGCGACTGGAGAAGTCATGGCAATCGGTCGTAACATCGAGGAATCTCTCCTTAAGGCTTGTCGTTCCCTTGAAATTGGGGTTCATCACAATGAAATACCTGAACTTGCATCAGTTTCTGATGATGCCTTGATTGAAAAGGTTGTGAAAGCCCAAGACGATCGTCTCTTCTATGTATCAGAAGCTATTCGTCGTGGTTATACACCTGAAGAGATTGCTGAATTGACTAAGATTGATATCTTCTATCTGGATAAACTCTTGCATATCTTTGAAATTGAGCAAGAATTGGGCGCTCATCCACAAGATCTAGAAGTCTTGAAAACAGCCAAACTCAATGGTTTCTCAGACCGTAAGATTGCTGAACTATGGGAAACGACCGCTGATCACGTTCGCCAACTTCGTTTGGAAAACAAGATTGTTCCAGTTTATAAGATGGTCGATACTTGTGCAGCAGAGTTTGACTCAGAAACACCATACTTCTATTCAACCTATGGTTGGGAAAATGAATCTATCAAGTCTGATAAAGAATCTGTACTTGTCCTAGGTTCTGGTCCAATCCGTATCGGTCAAGGGGTCGAGTTTGACTATGCGACAGTTCACTCTGTTAAAGCTATTCAGGCGGCTGGCTATGAAGCCATCATCATGAACTCAAACCCAGAGACCGTTTCTACAGACTTCTCTGTATCCGATAAGCTTTACTTTGAGCCATTGACATTCGAAGATGTTATGAATGTCATCGATTTGGAGCAACCAAAAGGGGTTATCGTTCAGTTTGGTGGTCAAACAGCTATCAACCTTGCGGAGCCATTGGCAAAAGCAGGTGTGACCATCCTTGGTACACAGGTTACTGACCTAGACCGTGCCGAAGACCGTGACCTCTTCGAGCAAGCTCTAAAAGACCTGGATATTCCACAGCCACCAGGACAAACGGCTACCAATGAAGAAGAAGCAGTGCTTGCAGCTCGCAAGATTGGCTTCCCAGTTCTTGTCCGGCCATCTTATGTTTTAGGTGGACGTGCTATGGAAATCGTAGAAAATGAAGAAGATCTTCGTTCTTACATGCGCACAGCTGTTAAGGCTAGTCCAGACCACCCAGTTCTTGTCGATTCTTACATCGTTGGACAAGAGTGTGAAGTTGATGCCATTTCAGACGGAGAAAATGTCCTTATCCCTGGTATCATGGAGCACATCGAACGTGCTGGTGTCCACTCAGGTGACTCAATGGCAGTTTACCCACCACAAACCTTGTCGCAAAAGGTGCAAGAAACAATCGCAGACTATACTAAACGCCTGGCAATCGGTCTTAACTGCCTTGGAATGATGAACATCCAGTTTGTTATCAAGGATGAAAAAGTCTACGTTATTGAGGTCAATCCACGTGCCAGCCGTACGGTTCCATTTCTTTCTAAGGTGACCAATATCCCTATGGCTCAAGTAGCGACTAAGCTCATTCTTGGGCAAAGTTTATCAGAACTTGGCTACCAAGATGGACTTTATCCTGAAAGCACCCGCGTTCATATCAAGGCACCTGTCTTCTCCTTTACCAAACTAGCTAAGGTAGACAGCTTACTTGGTCCTGAAATGAAGTCAACAGGGGAAGTTATGGGTTCTGATACGACTTTGGAAAAAGCTCTCTATAAAGCCTTTGAAGCTTCTTACCTCCACTTGCCAACTTTTGGAAATGTAGTTTTCACCATCGCTGATGATGCCAAAGAAGAAGCCTTGGACTTGGCTCGTCGTTTCCAAAATATTGGATATGGAATCCTCGCGACAGAAGGGACAGTAGCCTTCTTTGCTAGTCATGGATTGCAAGCCCAACCTGTTGGTAAGATTGGTGATGATGACAAGGATATCCCAAGCTTTGTCCGCAAAGGTAGAATCCAAGCAATCATAAATACAGTTGGTACCAAACGTACAGCAGACGAAGACGGAGAGCAAATCCGCCGTTCAGCCATTGAACACGGAGTACCCCTCTTCACAGCCCTAGATACAGCTAATGCCATGCTTAAAGTATTGGAAAGCCGTAGTTTTGTTACAGAAGCAATCTAGTTTAGAAAAGTTTTTCACAGTTTAAAAGCCAGCGTCAGAAAACGCTGGCTTTTGCGATATTAGTGCAGGCTATTCAACTATCAGTTCTTCACTCAAGGATGATGATGAATTGTGATACGATAAGAATAAATTGGGAATGGCTTATGATATTAATCGTTCACCTTTTTTGTAATTCTAGTATATCAGATCAATATATGTTTGCATGCTACTCCCTTTTGAAAAAATGGCTATTTCAGGTGAAAAAAACTACATTTCAGATTTTCTGTTCCAGAAATAGCTATCGCTATGATATAATTATTTTATGATTATTACTATTCCTATAAAAAACCAAAAAGATATTGGTACACCATCTGATTCAGTCGTTGTTCTTGGCTATTTTGATGGTATACACAAGGGGCATCAAGAATTATTTCATGTTGCCAATAAGGCTGCGAGAAAGGACTTATTGCCTATCGTTGTTATGACCTTTAATGAATCTCCAAAGATTGCTTTAGAGCCCTATCATCCGGATCTGTTTTTGCATATTTTGAACCCTGCTGAACGTGAAAGAAAATTAAAACGTGAAGGCGTAGAAGAATTATATCTCCTTGATTTTAGTAGTCAATTCGCTAGTCTCACGGCAGAAGAATTTTTTGCAACTTATATCAAGGCTATGAATGCCAAAATTATTGTTGCAGGTTTTGATTATACATTTGGTTCTGACCAAAAAACGGCAGAAGACTTAAAGGATTACTTTGATGGAGAAGTCATTATCGTTCCACCTGTAGAAGATGAGAAAGGAAAGATTAGTTCAACTCGTATCCGTCAAGCTATTTTAGATGGAAATGTGAAAGAAGCAGGAGAACTTTTGGGGGCACCGCTTCCATCAAGAGGGATGGTGGTTCATGGCAATGCTCGTGGTCGTACGATTGGTTATCCAACAGCTAATTTGGTGCTTTTAGATCGTACTTATATGCCAGCAGATGGCGTTTATGTCGTTGATGTTGAGATTCAAAGACAGAAGTATCGTGCTATGGCTAGTGTTGGGAAAAATGTGACCTTTGCTGGAGAAGAAGCACGTTTTGAAGTCAATATTTTTGATTTTAATCAAAATATTTATGGGGAAACCGTCATGGTTTATTGGCTTGATCGCATTCGAGATATGACCAAATTTGACTCAGTTGACCAATTAGTGGATCAGTTAAGGGCTGATGAAGAAGTAGCTCGGAATTGGTCTTGAGAGTTTGAGTAATTAAAAAAGAGGTTGTTTGTAACCCAAAAGATAGATGATTTAGTCTAACTTTTGAGGTCACTACACTACCTCTTTTTATTCTTTTTCAAAGGTGAAGCCTTCTCCAAGGATTTCATGGGCTTCTGTGATCGTGATAAAGGCTTGAGGGTCAATTCGATGAATCATTTCCTTCATTTTCACAATCTCATTTCTACCGACAATACAGTAAATGATTTTCAAATTTTCTTTACTATAGTAGCCTTGACCAGAAATAAAAGTAACGCCTCTTCCTAGGTCATCATTAATCGCTTTAGCAAGTTGGTCAGGACGTTTTGTGATAATCATAAAGCCTTTACCAGCATAGCCACCTTCTCCAATCAAATCAATGACACGAGAAACGATAAAATCAAATAAGAGCGTGTAAGAAACCAATCTCAAATCCTTGAAGATTAGGAGAATGAGCATGAGAATACAAAAATCTAAGATAAAGAGCAGTTTCCCCATAGATATATGAGTGTATTTATTGAGAATACGAGCTAGAATATCAGTTCCGCCAGTTGTACCTCCAGCATTAAAGATAATTCCAAGACCGATTCCCAGTAGAATTCCCGCTATAAGGGCTGTGATTAGTAAATCACCTTGAAGGTCAATATGAAGGGGAATACTCTCAAAAAAAGCCAACCAAGCTGACAAAGCTAAGGTTCCAAGCAAACTAGAATAGAGAGATTTTGCTCCAAATATTTTCCAAGCTAGGATGAAAAGGGGAATGTTAATCAGCAAGTTCATGAGCGAAACAGGGATTTTAAAAAGATAAAAGGTGATAAGGGTAATACCTGTCGCCCCTCCTTCAAAGAGATGATGAGGAACTACAAAATAAGTCAGCCCAAAAGCATAAATGGCAGCACCTAGTAAAATGGTAAAAATGGGGTAAATTTTTTTAATCATAGGACACCTCTTTTCTTATAAGTTGATTATATCAAATTTTTACGGAAAATTTGATTGACTCCATTAGGATTTTTAATCTTTTTTTGATATAATTAGAAGTAAGAAAACCAATCTGAATCCTAAAATAGAAAGATTGATACTATGACAAAAATTAAGATTGTAACCGATTCATCTGTTACTATTGAACCAGAACTAGTAAAGCAATTAGATATTACGGTAGTTCCACTATCTGTAATGATTGATAATGTTGTTTATTCTGATGCGGATTTGAAAGAAGAAGGTAAATTTCTTCAGTTGATGCAAGAAAGTAAGAATCTTCCTAAAACAAGTCAACCACCTGTAGGTGTCTTCGCTGAAGTTTTTGAGGACCTATGCAAAGATGGTAGCCAGATTCTTGCTATTCATATGTCCCATGCTCTTTCGGGGACTGTAGAAGCAGCACGCCAAGGTGCCAGCCTATCTACTGCCGACGTGACAGTTATCGATAGTTCCTTTACTGACCAAGCCTTGAAATTCCAAGTTGTTGAGGCTGCGAAATTAGCACAAGAAGGCAAAGATATGGCGGAAATTTTATCTCACGTTGAAGAGGTAAAAAAACATACGGAGCTCTATATTGGTGTTTCTACTCTAGAAAATCTAGTAAAAGGTGGACGAATTGGCCGTGTAACTGGATTGTTGAGCTCACTTCTCAATATCCGTGTTGTCATGCAAATGAAAGACCATGAATTGCAGCCAATTGTTAAAGGTCGTGGAGCTAAAACCTTTAAAAAATGGTTAGATGAGTTGACAACATCTCTCTCTGAACGTTCTGTAGCAGAGATTGGAATTTCATATTCTGGTAATGCTGACTGGGCAAAAGAGATGAAAGAAAGTTTACAAGCCTATGTTGAAAAACCAATTTCTGTTTTAGAAACCGGTTCTATTATTCAGACTCATACAGGTGAGAATGCGTGGGCTATTTTGGTACGTTACCATTCCTAAAAAAATAAAGAAAATGCGAATAAACAGCGTTTTTAACTTGACCTATAAGGGATTTTAGGATATGATTATATTTGTTAATTAGAAATTAATTTGGAGGAATCATTAACATGGCAAACAAACAAGATTTGATCGCTAAAGTAGCAGAAGCTACAGAATTGACTAAGAAAGACTCAGCAGCAGCAGTTGAAGCTGTATTTTCAGCAGTAGCTGACTACCTTGCAGCTGGTGAAAAAGTTCAATTGATCGGTTTTGGTAACTTTGAAGTTCGTGAGCGTGCTGCACGTAAAGGTCGCAACCCACAAACTGGTAAAGAAATCACAATTGCAGCTTCTAAAGTTCCAGCATTCAAAGCTGGTAAAGCTCTTAAAGACGCTGTTAAATAATTAGTCTTTAAAAAGCCTGTCATATCAAGCATTTGAGCTTGTGTGACAGGCTTTTTTGTTTGTTTTGGGGCATTTTTGGGGCAAAACACTATTTTTCCCTTTGTTACTTGTTTTAGGATGATATCAATCTGCGTTTCATTGTTTTATAAGAGAGATGAGTCTTTATTGTTTATCCGTAGGATGATCGACTATTTTAAATAATACTGTATTTCTAGCTTATACTCTTTTAAAATCTCTTCAAACCACGTCAGTTTCACCTTGGATTATATATGTGACTGACTTCGTCAGTCTTATCTACAACCTCAAAGCAGTGCTTTGAGCAACCTGTGGCTAGCTTCCTAGTTTTCTCTTTGATTTTCATTGAGTATTATTTGTCTCAAAATCAAACCTTGAAAGTGGATAATAACCTTCTCCGATACTTTATTGATTTTCAGCTGAAGTCATATTAAAAATATTTAAGTAGAAAGAAAAGTCATATACTGTCTATTGAGAATATTATAAATCAGATACAAAGACAGGTGAAACCTTCTGTGTTATACTAGAGATATGTTAGATTTGAAAGAATACGGTATTGTCATGTGGCCGGAGGAGAAGATTAGTTCTTTCCGTGAGAAACTTCTCGCTTGGTATGATGAAAATAAACGAGATTTACCCTGGCGTAGAAGTAAAAATCCTTATCATATCTGGGTGTCTGAAATTATGCTCCAGCAGACCAGAGTGGATACGGTTATTCCCTATTATGAACGATTCTTGGACTGGTTTCCAACAGTGGAAAGTTTGGCAACGGCTCCTGAAGAGCGTTTGTTGAAGGCTTGGGAGGGACTGGGATATTATTCTCGAGTACGCAATATGCAGGCTGCAGCCCAGCAGATTATGACTGACTTTGGTGGCCAATTTCCAAATACCTATGAAGGAATTTCCAGTTTGAAAGGAATTGGCCCTTACACCGCAGGAGCGATTTCCAGTATTGCTTTTAACTTGCCTGAGCCAGCTGTAGATGGCAATGTTATGCGGGTGCTGGCACGTCTGTTCGAAGTCAACCACGATATTGGTATTCCAAGTAATCGCAAAATTTTTCAAACAATGATGGAAATCTTGATTGACCCAGATCGTCCAGGTGACTTTAATCAAGCTTTGATGGATTTAGGGTCTGATATTGAGGCGCCTGTAAATCCCAGACCAGAAGAAAGCCCAGTTAAGGACTTTAGTGCGGCATATCAGAATGGTACAATGGACCGTTATCCAATTAAGGCTCCCAAGAAAAAGCCTGTCCCAATTTATCTTAAAGCCTTGGTGGTCAAAAATACTCAGGGACAATTTTTACTTGAAAAAAATGAAAGTGAAAAGCTATTGGCAGGTTTTTGGCATTTCCCACTGATAGAAGTAGATGACTTTTCGGAAGAGGAGCAGTTTGACCTCTTCCATCAGGTTGCAGAAGAAAGTGTGAATTTTGGCCCCAGTCCAGAAGAGAGTTTCCAGCAGGACTATGACCTAGATGTTGATTGGCTTGATGTTTGTTTTGATACAGTCCAGCATGTCTTTAGTCATCGTAAATGGCATGTTCAAATTGTAGCAGGTCAAGTGAGTGACTTCCATGATTTTTCAGATAGGGAAGTTCGCTGGCTTTCACCAGAAGAGTTCAAGGATGTTCCACTTGCCAAACCCCAACAAAAAATCTGGCAGGCTTATGCACAAGCCAACTTAGACAGTAGCAAAGACTAGCTATTGTGTCTTCTTGCTATTTTTTTGGTATAATAGTAGAGAAAAAGGTGAACATATGAAAAAAATATTAATTGTAGATGATGAAAAACCAATCTCAGATATTATCAAGTTTAATATGACCAAGGAAGGTTACGAGGTTGTAACTGCTTTTAATGGTCGTGAAGCGCTAGAGCAATTTGAAGCAGAGCAACCAGATATTATTATTTTGGATTTGATGCTTCCAGAAATTGATGGTTTAGAAGTTGCGAAGACTATTCGGAAGACGAGTAGTGTACCTATTATCATGCTGTCAGCTAAGGATAGCGAATTTGATAAGGTTATCGGTTTGGAGCTTGGAGCGGATGACTATGTGACAAAACCCTTCTCAAATCGTGAGTTGCAGGCGCGTGTTAAAGCTCTTCTTCGTCGCACGGACTTGGCTTCTGTAGATAATCAAGAATCAGATGAAAATAAAACTCAACCCTTGCAAATTGGGGACTTGGAGATTGTTCCAGATGCCTATGTTGCTAAGAAATACGGTGAAGAACTAGACTTAACCCACCGCGAATTTGAACTCTTGTATCACTTGGCTTCTCATATCGGTCAAGTAATTACGCGTGAACACTTGCTTGAAACGGTCTGGGGGTATGATTATTTCGGAGATGTTCGAACAGTTGACGTAACCATCAGACGTTTGCGTGAGAAGATTGAAGACACACCCAGTCGTCCAGAGTATATTCTAACACGTCGCGGTGTTGGTTATTATATGAGAAATAATGATTAAACTAATTAAAGATACAGTTTTAACCAGTGATTTTATCTTTATCCTCATTCTACTTGGCTTTATTTTAGTCGTGACCTTACTTTTGCTAGAAAATCGTCGGGATAATATTCGGTTGAAGAAAATCAATCAAAAGGTAAAAGACCTGATTGCAGGAGATTATTCTCAGGTATTGGATATGCAGGGAAGCTCTGAAATCACTAATATTACCAATAATCTCAATGATTTATCAGAAGTAATCCGTTTGACCCAAGAAAATCTGGAACAAGAGAGTAAACGATTGCACAGTATCCTCTCTTACATGACAGACGGAGTTCTTGCGACCAATCGTCGTGGCAAGATTACCATGATTAATGACATGGCTAAGAAACAGCTAGGCGTTCAGAAAGAAGAAGTTCTCAATAAAAGTATTCTAGAATTGCTTAAGATTGAAGATGAGTATGAACTTCGTGATTTGATTACCCAAGTTCCTGAGCTAATGATTGATTCTCAGGATGCCAATGGTGAGTATCTGAGCCTTCGTGTACGCTTTGCTTTGGTGCGTCGTGAGTCTGGCTTTATCTCAGGTTTGGTTGCTGTTTTGCACGATACGACAGAGCAGGAGAAGGAAGAGCGCGAACGGAGACTTTTTGTTTCAAACGTTAGTCATGAGCTACGGACGCCTCTGACTAGCGTAAAATCCTATCTTGAAGCCTTGGATGAAGGGGCTCTGACAGAACCTATCGCACCAGACTTTATCAAGGTATCTCTAGATGAAACCAACCGTATGATGCGGATGGTGACAGACCTTCTCCATCTTTCACGTATTGATAATGCAACCAGTCATTTGGATGTAGAGATGATTAATTTCACTGCTTTTATTACCTTTATTCTTAACCGTTTTGATAAGATGAGGGGACCAGATGAAGAGAAGAAATATGATTTGGTAAGGGATTATCCGATTACTTCAGTCTGGATAGAGATCGATACAGACAAGATGACACAGGTGATTGACAATATTCTTAACAATGCTATTAAGTATTCTCCAGATGGTGGAAAAATCACAGTGACCATGAAGACGACTGATGATCAGATGATTTTATCCATCTCAGACCAAGGTTTGGGTATTCCTAAGCAGGATTTACCACGTATTTTCGACCGTTTTTATCGTGTGGATCGTGCTAGAAGTCGTGCCCAAGGTGGGACAGGTCTGGGACTGTCTATTGCCAAAGAAATTATCAAACAACATAAAGGATTTATTTGGGCCAAGAGTGAATACGGTAAGGGATCAACTTTCACAATTGTGCTCCCTTATGATAAGGATGCAGTGAAAGAAGAAGTATGGGAGGACGAAGTAGAAGACTAGAATGAGTGAAACAGGCTTTAAATACAGTATTTTAGCGTCGGGTTCCAGTGGGAATTCCTTTTATCTGGAAACTCCAAAAAAGAAACTTTTAGTGGATGCAGGCTTATCGGGCAAAAAAATCACTAGTCTACTTGCTGAAATTAATCGCAAGCCAGAAGACTTGGATGCCATCTTGATTACGCATGAGCATTCTGACCATATCCATGGAGTGGGTGTTTTGGCTCGCAAGTATGGTATGGATCTTTATGCCAATGAAAAGACCTGGCAGGCTATGGAAAATAGCAAGTATCTTGGCAAGGTAGATTCTTCGCAAAAGCACATCTTTGAAATGGGCAAAACCAAAACCTTTGGAGATATTGACATCGAGAGTTTTGGTGTAAGCCATGATGCAGTTGCACCGCAGTTCTATCGCTTTATGAAAGATGATAAAAGTTTTGTCCTTTTGACAGATACAGGTTATGTCAGTGACCGTATGGCAGGGATTGTTGAAAATGCGGATGGATATCTTATCGAGTCCAACCATGATGTAGAGATTTTGCGAGCAGGATCTTATGCTTGGCGACTCAAACAACGAATCCTATCGGATCTGGGTCACCTTTCTAATGAAGATGGTGCCGAAGCCATGATTCGGACGCTAGGAAATCGCACTAAGAAAATCTATCTTGGTCACTTGTCTAAGGAAAACAATATCAAGGAGCTAGCTCACATGACCATGGTCAATCAGCTAGCACAAGCTGATCTGGGAGTCGGAGTAGACTTTAAGGTTTATGATACCTCACCAGATACCGCAACACCATTGACAGATATATAAAAAGAAGGAGAATGTGCCTTCTTTTTATATATCTAGTAGGGATTTGGTGTGGTATAATGTTTACAAATGATATAGGAGAAGTAGTGTGAAAAGAAAATGGTTATTTGAGGATTACTATGACACAACTATTATCATACTTGCGTTAATCTCTGTTATTCTGGCATTGCTTGGATTTGCTGAGATGGTCGATTTGGACAATCCTCCGTACAACATTATTGATTTACTACTTTGGGGTGTTTTTGTGGTAGATTATGGATGGCGGTTCTTTTTAAGTAAAGAGAAATGGCGATTCATAATTGAAAATATCTTTGATCTGCTAGCTATCCTGCCTTTAAATGCTATTTTTACAGTGTTTCGATTAGGACGTATCTTTCGCCTAGCAAGACTGACAAAATTACTGAAACTGACTCGTTTACTTAGAATAGTTGGACTTACAGGTAAATTAGAAAGAAAAATTAGTAGATTCTTACGGACAAATGGCCTGCTTTATATATTGTATGTTAATATCTTTATCGTGCTAGTAGGAAGTTCAATTTTATCTGTAGTTGAAGAAAAATCATTCTCAGATAGTCTTTGGTGGGCTCTTGTGACAGTAACCACTGTTGGTTATGGTGATATTGTTCCAGTTTCCCTTTTTGGGAAATGGATAGCTGTTTTATTAATGTTGGTAGGGATTAGTACAATAGGAATGTTAACAAGTACCTTAACGAACTTTTTTGTAAAGGAGAATCCAGATGAACAGATAAAACTTGATAAACTCCATGACGAATTATCGAGCCAAAGAATATTAATAAAGAAACAATCTGAAAAGATAGAAGAACTACATCGAATGATAAAAGACTTAGTTGAAAAAATATAATAAAGGTGAGACAAAACTTGATTCGAGGAGAAATCAAGTAAGTCTTGACACAATAAAACGCATAATATCAAGGTCTGGCACCTTACATTATGCGTTTTTGTGATTTTTATTAGAATGGCAATTTCCCTGCGAAAGCACCTAATTTTTTCTTAGTCGTTTCATCGATTTGTTCAAGAGCTGAGTTGATGGCTTGAACAGTCATATCAGAAAGGGTTTCGAGGTCTTCTGGGTCAACGACAGCTGGATTGAAGTCAATGCTGATAACTTTCTTATCTCCAGTTAAGGTCGCTTGAACAAGATCTTGAGCAGATTTGCCAACAAATTGCATAGCAGCAAGTTCAGCTTGGCTTTGTTCCATTTGTTTTTGAAGTTTTTGTGCTTGGCGCATCATGTTTTGCATGTTCATCATGTTGATTTACAGTTTCCTTTTACAATTATTTTCTTTCTTATTTTATCAATTTTGAGGTTAAAAGTCTATTGTTAGTATAAATCCCCCAACATTAAATTTTCTGAAAATCTATTAAAAAATGAGTGGAAACGTGGTATAATGAGACGTAAAATTAATTCAGGTTTCCTGAACCGATAGGAGTAAACAATGAAAAAACTAGGTTTTGTCCTTTTATCTTCAGCCTTGCTATTGACAAGCTTGTGCTGTTAGGTTTGAAAAATCAGCAGATACAACCGATTCATCTAAGGTTACAGCCTTGTCTGAAGACAAGCAAAAAATGCTTGATAAGGCCACTGCTGACTATAAGACTTTTGTGCAAGAGCAAATCGATAAACTCTTGACAGATACGGAAGGCTTTGTCAAACTGTTGAAAGAAGGCAAATTAGAAGAGGCTAAGATGGTCTATCCACTGATTCGTATGTCTTATGAGCGTTCAGAACCGATTGCTGAGAGTTTTGGTGAGTCAGATGTCAAGATTGACTTCCGTTTGGCAGACTATATGGACGAAAACAAGACCGAGAAAGGTTGGTCAGGTTTCCATCGTATCGAGCGTATCCTTTGGGAAGACAATACAACAAAAGGAACTGAAAATCTAGATAAGGAAGAGTAAATCTGCACTAATAAAAAAACTTTGTACTCTAGAAACCATCGTGTGGCTAGCTAGAGTGCAAAGTTTTTTTGTTTTCTAGTTAAAATGAAGACTGTATTCTTTATAATCACAAGGCTATTAAGGGAGCAGTTGACATCAAAATGATGATTTTGAGTTTTTATTATTTTTGCTTTGTAGCAAGGTAACATAGTTGCTTTTTGTGTGGAATAAGTGGGAAAGAAAAACAGTTCTGTGAGTTTGATCGATAAAGTAAAGCAAGATATATTGCCCGATAATTTTTCCTCTTGTTGGGTACTTACTGTTGATTTTAAGTCCGATTTTTTCATCTGCATCAAAGCCAGCTTCAGGAAAGGTTTCTAAACTTTTTAAGCCGTCTAAAATTTTGGCCACAGTATTTTTAGCCGACTGGGGTGATAAAAGAACAGTAGTAATGTAATCATGAATACTGTCAATTGCCTGACTCACTTCAGTAGATAGAATCACTTTATAAGCCATATCGTAGCCTCATATCATCTAAGGAAGTTCCTTGTCCGGATTCATATTCTCTTAAGGCTCGTTCAGATTGGACTTGTAGTTCCTGAATCAATCGCTCACGGTGTAAATCTTCTGCAGTTTTTATTGGCAAATCCTGTTCGAGTACAATCTGCTCGATAAAAAGACTAATAGCATCCGTCATAGTCATTCCTTTTTCCTTGATGATAGCTCTAGCTTGTTCCATTGATGATTCATTGATTTTAAAATTGTATTGCTTAGTAAGTGATGTAGTCATGGTATATCTCCAATCTATACTATATATAGCTAGTATATATCTTTTCTATTTTTTAGGCAAGAAAAAACTTTGTACTCTAGAAACCATCGTGTGGCTAGCTAGAGTGCAAAGTTTTTTTGAGTCTGGAACATGAAAACAGCAGTTGATTTGAAGAAACAAAAAAGAACAGTTGAAACTGTTCTTTTTTATCATTATTTGAGACCGTATTTTTTGTTGAAACGATCCACGCGTCCATCTGCTTGAGTGAACTTTTGACGTCCAGTGTAGAATGGGTGTGAGTCTGATGAAATTTCCACACGGATCAATGGGTAAGTTTCGCCTTCGAACTCAACTGTTTCGTTAGAGCGTTTTGTTGAACCGCTAAGGAATTGGTAACCAGTAGTTGTGTCCATGAAGACAACTGGGCGATATTCTGGATGGATATCTTTTTTCATTTTGCAATATTTCCTTTCTGCCATGGTCTCTTTGCGAGCCATAGATTGTTACCATACTAGTCTATCAGATTCTGAAAAGTTTGGCAAGTATTTTATCAGTTTTTAAGCAAGTTTTTTAACTTTTGGTAGATGATTTCGTTTTCTTCTAGGCTATAGGAATTAGCACCGCTTGCTAGAGGGTGGCCTCCACCATCATGTTCCTTGGCAATTTCATTGATAGGATGGATTTTACTACGTAAGCGGACACGGTAGTAGCCATCAGCCTGCTCTACAAAAATTCCCCAGAGACTGACGCTGTCAATACGTCCAGGAGCTCCTACAATGGCTGCAGTTTCAGCATCGGTGACATTGAATCGTTTTAAGATTTCCTGACTCAGGATAACGCGAGCTGCTCCATTTTCATCCACTTCCAGATGGTCGTAGATGTAGCCTTGAAGTTTTGCAATTTTGTAGCTCATAGTGTCCATTTTGCGGGTGAGAGCCGCAAAGTCAAAGTTATGTTCTCTCAAATAAGCCGCAAGTCGGAGGGTTCGTGCAGTGGTAGAAGGGTAGAGGAAGCGACCTGTATCACCGACAATTCCTGCAAAGAGCAACTCAGCAGCGCGATCTGACAAGGCTAGTTGGCTTGTTTGGGCAAATAGGGTAATCATCTCACTAGCGCTGCTTGAACTAGTATCGACCCAAGACAGGTCACCGTATACATCATCATTTGGATGGTGGTCAATCTTAATGAGAAAATCACCTTGACGATAGCGCTTATCATCGATACGAGCAGTATTCGCCGTATCACAGACGATGACAAGTGCACCTTGGTAGGCACTATCTTCAACATGATCCATTTCAGCCATCCAAGTAAGAGTTGGTTCATCAAAACCAACGGCTTTGATACTTTTTTCTGGGAAATGATGTTCCAGCAAGGCTTTCAATCCCACCTGACTTCCCAAGGCATCAGGGTCTGGTTTCATATGACGGTGAATGATAATCGTGTCGTATTCTTTGATTTTTTCTAAAATTTGATGGCAAATGTCCATAAATAACCTCAATTCTTTCTCATTTCATTGTAGCACAAGAATTTTTATTTTTAAAATGAAAAAGATGTGATATAATGGAGAAAGATAAATTGAGGAGGACGATATGGCATTAGCAAAAATTGTATTTGCCAGTATGACCGGTAATACCGAAGAAATTGCAGATATTGTAGCAGACAAATTACGTGACTTGGGCTTGGATGTCGATGTTGATGAATGTACAACTGTTGACGCTTCAGACTTCTTGGAAGCAGACATCGCTATCGTTGCGACCTATACTTATGGTGATGGAGAATTGCCAGATGAGATGATGGACTTCTACGAAGACCTAGCTGACCTCAACTTGAATGGCAAAATCTACGGAGTGGTTGGCTCAGGAGATACCTTCTACGATGAGTTCTGTAAGGCTGTTGATGACTTTGACCGTGTTTTTGTGTCAACAGGAGCAGAAAAAGGTTCAGAATGTGTCAAAGTTGACCTTTCTGCCGAGGAAGAAGATATTGAACGCTTAGAACAATTCGCAGAAGAATTGGCTGCTAAAGTAGGATAAGCACAAAAGTGCGCTGATGTAATCAATCAGTGCATTTTTCTTATCGTGAGTTGGGATTTTACTAGCCTATTTGGTGGCTTTTTGATACAATAATTCAAATAAAGGAGGAGACTGTATGGATTTAGATATTATTCGCCAAGAAATTGATCAAATCGACGACCAAATCGTCAAGCTCTTAGAAGAACGAATGCATTTGGTTGAGGGTGTAGTTGCCTATAAGAAAGTTTCAGGTAAACCGATTTTAGATACTAAGAGAGAAGAAGCTATTTTTGAAAAGGTTAGAAGTCGTGTAGAGGACAAGCGCTATCAGGAAACTATTGTCTCGACTTTTTCGGACATACTCAAACGTTCGCGTGATTATCAGGATCAAAACATCAAATGAAAAAAGAACAATTTTATCCGCTAGGAATTTTTCTAGCTGCCATGGTGGGCGGACTTGTGCGCTACCTTGTTTCTACTTGGTTACCAGCCAGTCCAGACTTTCCTTGGGGCACTCTCTTTGTAAACTATCTGGGAATTTTCTGCCTGGTTTATCTTGTCAAGGGCTATCTGGTCTATAAGGGGACTAGTAAGGGCTTGGTTTTAGCGCTGGGAACAGGTTTTTGCGGAGGTTTAACAACTTTTTCCAGCCTCATGCTTGATGCTGTGAAACTGCTTGATACAGGGCGTTATCTTAGTTTGGTCCTGTATTTGCTTTTGAGCATCGGAGGAGGTCTGCTCTTGGCTTACTATTTGGGGAGGAAAAAATGGTAATCATTTATCTTGCAATTGCTTGTGGCTGCGGAGCCCTAGTACGGTATTTCTTTTCCCGATATAATCAAGCTTCTAAATTGCCAGTTGGAACTCTCATAGCCAATCTTTTAGGGTGTTTTTTGATTGGATTATTCTACAATCATGTAGAGTCTAAGGAAGTCTATGCTATTTTAGTGACGGGTTTTTGTGGAGGTTTAACAACTTTTTCTACCTTGAATGATGAACTTCAAAGACTGTTAAGCGATAAGAAGGTTTTTTACGTTTACCTGACTTTGACCTACCTAGGTGGTTTGGTTGCGATTTTTTTAGGAATTCTGCTATAAATTTCTTTACTTTTTTGTGGAAATTTGGTAAACTGTATCTTGTGTGTAATGGACGCACAAAAATACAGTTTATCCGCTGAGGAAGGTTCCTTAAGATTGACAAAGATAGGAGAATAAAATGAATCCATTAATCCAAAGCTTGACTGAAGGTCAACTTCGTACAGATATCCCATCATTCCGTCCTGGTGACACTGTTCGTGTACACGCGAAAGTTGTCGAAGGTAACCGTGAACGTATCCAGATTTTTGAAGGTGTTGTTATTGCACGTAAAGGTGCTGGTATCTCAGAAAACTACACAGTTCGTAAAATCTCTAACGGTGTAGGTGTTGAGCGTATCTTCCCAATCCACACTCCACGTGTTGAAAAAATCGAAGTTGTTCGTTACGGTAAAGTACGTCGTGCGAAATTGTACTACTTACGTGCTCTTCAGGGTAAGGCAGCTCGTATCAAAGAAATCCGTCGTTAATTCGACTAAAAAACTCTGCTCATTTAGCAGAGTTTTTATCTAGCTCCCTTAGTTCAATGGATATAACAACTCCCTCCTAAGGAGTAGTTGCTGGTTCGATTCCGGCAGGGGGCATGTAATTAGATACTAAAAACCGCTCAGCCGAGCGGTTTTCGTCTATTCTTACCTTTTTACAGTACCCATGTACGGATGGATGGGCAACGCCGGATTCATCGTTAGATTTAGTGATGTATTTGGCGATTTTTTATTCAAAAAAATGTGCTTTGAGTGATTAGAAATCAAAACTTAATTCTATTATTCAAATAAGTATTTGTATAAAGAGTAGGAAGCGAAAAAGTGTTAGTTTTTATTAAAAACGGTATTTTGTTAAAAATAAAAGCAGTGGCCGAAATCACTGCTTATCAGATGTAGCAAATTCATAAAGTTTTTCTGCTGTTAGAAGCGCTATTTTGTCCATGCTTGTTTTTCCTTTTCTGAGGTCAGAAACGGTAGTCCATGGTACACTGGCACCTTGCGAAATAGCAGAACTGGATATAGAACTGTTTAATAATTATTGAATATCTTTTCTCATCCTATTTGTCCTTTTTATTTTTTAGATAAATGTATACATTGATTGCAATTATAAAAATAGCTATTGCACTAACCATTGTTTTTCCTCTTTTCGTTTGATAAAATAGAGGTATGAGGGGCTTTCACCCCTACCTCTTAGCGTTTACCTTTTCTTTTGCGGGACTCGGGTTTACGCTTTTTGTCTTGCCTTGCTACTGTATGACGGTCACTAGACTTACAACAGCAGTTACTGCTTCAGGAATATTATCTATTACCTTTCCAAGTTAGGGAATACAGTCTTTTGTTTAAGTTTCTTATCTTGATTATATCGTATCATGGCCTAGAAAGGAAGTCAAAACTTTTGATGAAGGTTTTTAAAATATTTTTGGACTAAATGTATCTTCAAAAATATTTTTATATATTTATTTTTTTGTACGGAATGATTGAAGTTAAGAGATATAGTTATCACAAAGATAGAGAAAAATGTTCCATATAATTGTAGATAATGATTTGATTTTTTAGGAAGTAAAGAGTAAAATTTAATTAATATGATGATTAGTTAGGAGTGTAATGATGAATGGTTTAGTTTTAGGTTTAGATATTGGTATTGCTTCAGTAGGTGTAGGTATTCTAAATAAAGATACTGGCGAGATTATTCATGCGAATTCTCGTCTTTTCCCAGCTGCAACTGCAGATAATAATGTTGTAAGAAGAAGCAGTAGACAAGGTAGACGATTAAATCATAGGAAAAAACATCGTAGTGTTCGACTTAAGGATCTATTTGAATACTATGATTTGTTAACTGATTTTTCTAAGGTATCCATTAATCTTAATCCATATCGACTTCGTGTAGATGGATTGAATCAGCAACTCACGAATGAAGAATTGTTCATTGCTTTAAAGAATATTGTTAAGAGACGTGGAATTAGCTATTTAGATGATGCTTCTGAGGATGGTGGTGCAGTTTCTTCTGATTATGGTAAGGCAGTTGAGGAAAATAGAAAATTACTTGCTGAACAAACGCCTGGTCAAATCCAACTAGAGCGTTTCGAAAAATATGGTCAGGTAAGGGGGGATTTCACTGTTGTGGAAAATGGTGAGAAGCGCCGATTAATCAATGTTTTTTCAACATCTGCATATAAAAAAGAAGCTGAAAGAATTCTAAGAAAACAGCAAGAATATAATAATCAGATTATGGATGAGTTTATAGCTGATTATTTAACAATTCTTACGGGTAAAAGAAAATACTATCATGGACCAGGTAATGAAAAATCACGAACGGATTATGGACGTTTTCGAACTGATGGTACTACCTTAGATAATATTTTTGGTATTTTAATCGGTAAATGTACATTTTATCCTGAGGAATACAGAGCTTCTAAAGCTTCCTATACTGCTCAAGAGTTTAATTTGCTAAATGATTTAAATAATTTAACAGTTCCTACAGAGACCAAGAAACTGAGTGAGGAACAAAAGAAAACAATCGTTGAATATGCAAAGTCGGCGAAAACATTAGGGGCTTCAACCTTATTGAAATACATTGCTAAAATGATTGATGCTTCAGTAGATCAGATACGTGGTTATCGAGTTGATGTAAACAATAAACCTGAAATGCATACTTTTGAAGTCTATCGAAAAATGCAGTTGCTAGAAACAATTCCAGTTGGAGAATTTTCTAGAGAAGTTCTAGATGAGCTTGCTCATATTTTAACTCTAAATACTGAACGAGAAGGTATAGAAGAAGCGATTAATACAAAGTTAATGGATGTATTTAGTCAAGACCAAATACTTGAATTGGTTCAATTTAGAAAAAATAATAGTAGTCTATTTAGTAAGGGATGGCATAATTTTTCTCTTAAACTCATGATAGAATTGATACCAGAACTCTATGAAACTTCAGAAGAGCAGATGGCAATTCTAACACGATTGGGTAAACAAAAATTTAAAGAAACATCAAAAAGAACTAAGTATATTGATGAAAAAGAAGTAACAGAAGAAATCTATAATCCTGTGGTAGCAAAGTCTGTCAGACAGGCCATAAAGATAATCAACGAAGCAACTAAAAAATATGGTATCTTTGATAATATTGTTATCGAAATGGCGCGAGAAAATAACGAAGAAGATGCTAAGAAAGATTATATAAAACGTCAAAAGGCAAACCATGATGAGAAAAATGCTGCTATGGAAAAGGCTGCATTCCAATACAATGGAAAAAAAGAGTTACCAGATAGTATTTTTCATGGGCATAAGGAATTGGCTACTAAGATTCGTTTATGGCACCAGCAGGGAGAGAAGTGTCTCTATACTGGGAAGAATATTCCAATTTCAGATTTAATTCACAATCAGTACAAGTACGAAATTGATCATATTTTACCTCTATCTTTATCGTTTGATGATAGTCTATCTAATAAAGTATTGGTTCTAGCTACAGCAAACCAGGAGAAGGGGCAGCGAACACCGTTTCAGGCATTAGACAGTATGGATGATGCTTGGTCATATCGTGAGTTTAAATCATATGTAAAAGATTCTAAATTATTAGGTAATAAAAAGAAAGATTACCTTTTAACAGAAGAAGACATTAGTAAAATTGAAGTGAAGCAGAAGTTTATCGAACGGAATTTAGTTGATACTCGATATTCCTCTCGCATTGTTTTAAATGCTCTACAAGATTTTTACAAAGCCCATAAATTCGATACAACTATTTCGGTGGTACGTGGACAATTTACCTCTCAGCTAAGAAGAAAGTGGAGGCTTGAAAAGTCTCGTGAGACTTATCATCATCATGCTGTTGATGCCTTAATTATTGCTGCTTCAAGTCAATTAAGGTTATGGAAAAAACAAGCTAATACCCTAATTTCTTATAAAGAGGATCGATTTGTTGATTCAAAGACAGGCGAAATTATTTCGTTAACTGATGATGAATACAAAGAGTTAGTGTTTAAAGCTCCTTATGACCATTTTGTTGATACATTAAGTAGCAAGAAGTTTGAGGATAGTATACTATTTTCTTATCAAGTAGATTCAAAATTCAATCGAAAAATTTCAGACGCTACTATTTACGCAACAAGAAAAGCAAAATTGGATAAAGATAAGTCTGAAGAAACTTATGTTTTAGGTAAGATTAAAGATATCTATAGTCAATCGGGATATGATGCTTTCATTAAAATTTACAATAAAGACAAGAGTAAATTCTTAATGTATCACAAAGATCCTCAGACGTTTGAAAAGGTAATTGAAGAGATTCTAAGAACCTATCCTTCAAAAGAATTTAATGAGAAGAATAAAGAAGTTTCTTGTAATCCTTTTGAGAAATACAAACAAGAAAATGGACCAATCCGTAAGTACAGTAAAAAAGGCAATGGACCAGAAATTAAAAGTCTAAAATATTATGATAAAAATATTCCTGAATCATTTATTAACATAACTCCTTCTAATAGTAAAAATAAAGTAATCCTACGTCAATTAAATCCTTGGAGAACAGATGTCTATTTTAATCATCAGACGGAGAAGTATGAGTTGCTTGGATTAAAATATGCAGATTTACAATTTGAAAAGAAGACTGGAACTTATTCTATAACTATTGATAAATATAATGAAATTAAAGAAAAAGAAGGAGTGAGCGAGCATTCAGAATTTAAATTCACCTTATATAAAAATGACTTGCTTTTGATTAAGGATACGGAAATTAAGGAGGAACAAATTTTTAGGTTCTTATCTAGAACAATGCCAAACCAAAAACACTATGTAGAATTAAAACCTTATTATAAAGGAAATTTTGAAGGCAAAGAAAGAATTAAAGTGTTTAATACGACATCTAATGGACGCTGTTTAAAAGGATTGGGAAAGAAAGGACTCTCTATTTATAAAATTAAAACAGATGTTTTGGGTAATAAACATTTTATCAAAAAAGAGGGTGAGAAACCAAAACTCAAATTTTAAAAAATATTTAAAAAAGAGTTGCAAACGCTTGTAAGATGTATTATAATAGTAACTGCAAGGGACGCCTTGCACAGTTACTTAAATCTTGCAGAAGCTACAAAGATAAGGCTTCATGCCGAATTCAACACCCTGTCATTTATGGCTGGGTGTTTTCGTTTTGTGAAAGAGGAAAATACGATGACTTGGAGAATTGTGCATGTCTGTCAGAGTGAAAAAATGCAATTGAAGTTGGATAATCTTTTAATTAAGAAAATGGGTCAAGACTATATTATCCCATTGAGTGATATTTCGATAATTGTAGCAGAAGGAGGGGAGACTGTTGTAACTCTAAGGTTGTTAAGTGCTTTAAGTAAGTATAATATTGCCTTAATTGTCTGTGATAATGAGCACTTGCCTACAGGAATTTATCATTCTCAAAATGGCCATTTTAGAGCTTATAAAAAATTACAGGAACAATTATTGTGGACACAGGAACAAAAAGACAAATTATGGCAGATAGTTACTTATTTCAAAATAAACAATCAGCAAGATGTTCTTTCAATGTTTGAGAAGAATATTGATTGTATACAATTATTAGCGGAGTATAAAGAGCATATTGATTTTGGAGATAAAACCAATCGTGAAGGCCATGCTGCAAAAGTCTATTTTAATGAATTATTTGGAAAAAAATTCGTGCGCCTTACACAACAGGAAACGGATGTCATCAATGCTGGTCTAAATTATGGTTATGCTATCATGAGAGCTCAGATGGCACGTATTATTTCTGGGTATGGGTTAAATCCCTTAATAGGAATTTTCCATAAGAATGAATATAATCAATTTAACCTTGTTGATGATTTAATGGAACCCTTTCGGCAGATTGTCGATGTTTGGGTCTATCAAAATTTACGAGATGAAGAGTATTTGAAATATGAATTTCGACTGGCATTAACAGACACACTAAATGCAAAGATTCGTTATGGGAAAGAAACGTGTTCAGTGACGGTAGCTATGGATAAATACGTCAAAGGTTTTCTAAAATGTATTTCAGATAAGGATACTAGCAAATTTTACTGTCCGGTGGTTTCAAGTATAGAATGGAGTTAAGGAAATGAGGTATGAAGCATTGAGATTATTATGTTTTTTTGATTTACCGATGGAAACCAATCAAGAAAAGAGAGTCTATCGTAACTTTCGAAAAGACTTAATTGCTAATGGTTTTGAAATGTTACAATTTTCGGTTTATTATAGAACCTGTCCTAACAGAAGTTTTGCTAGTAAATTCTATAAAAAATTAAGTCAGAGTAATTTACCAAGTGGGAATGTCCGTTTGCTAGCAGTGACTGAAAAACAATTTTCTGAAATGGTTTTAATAATTGGTGGGAAAACAAAGCAAGAAGAAGTAGTCAGTGATAATAAGTTGGTAGTTATATGAAAATGAACATTAGTCATCCGTATAAGGATAATATTTCATTAAGTTTTGGCCAATTTACTCAAATTGTGGGACAAGATCAGCAACTAAAGTACTATATTTGGCAGATACTATTGTGGTATTTTGGAGGAAAAAAATATAGTGAGGAAGATTTAGTTCTATTTGAACAAAATGAGCCTAAAATACTAATAGACGATACAATGGTTTCCCGGTCAGAATTTAGTGTAATTCAAGTGTCCAATATCAATGATTTAATTGAACAAATGGAATATAAAAAAGGAACAGTAGCTTATGATTATATAAAGAAAAAGATTAATTCTATAGAGATAATGGAGCAAATCGAAAATATCAATGACAATCTAGATAGGATTTCACTTTTATTGAATCAGAAATTGAATCTTCAAATAGATGATATTATATATCATACTGAAGCAAAATATTTTAATACGGATCAATTAATTCAAAAAAATTTTTTACCATACTTTGGAAAAAATGATAAAAATATATCCTTTGAATTTGTAGACAATAAGACAAAGTTTTTATTATTTCTTTCCATGTTAGAAATTATAGCGACGAATAGTTCTAAAAAGTTTTTGCTTGTCTTACGAAATTTGGATGATTTTTTATCCTATAATGATTTTGTTGAATGTTGCGAGAAAATGGAGTTTCTGACTAATCATAGAGATTCAATATATATTGTTTTATTTCCTTCCAATGAAGGTTATCTTCATGTCACGAAAGAAGTTTTAGAGGAAATCAATATTGTTTCCGATTATGTTGATCATTTATATTCTCTAGAATTTATGTATGATCGCTTTACCAATCAGTATCCAATAAATCAAATACCTGATGAACAAGAATTTTTAACTTCTTTAAGAAAAACTGGATCCTATTTATTTAGCTCGGACATTCTCCACATGAGTTTATCTGTAGAAGATCAAGTAGCATTAAAAATTTTGAATAATTTGTATCAGTACAAAATGAAAACAAAATTCCGTATTGAATCAATCAATCCAATGTTATTGAAATATTTGGAAGAATAGTATTGACGAGTGAGATTTAAGGCTTTATAATGTTTTTGAGGGAACAAAAATCAAAATTGACGAATTTGAGGTTTTTGTACTCTCAAGATTTAAGTAACTGTACAACTATCATCTACTATCTGCAGTTTCTCCTGATGTTTTTGTACTCTCAAGATTTAAGTAACTGTACAACCTATTCACTTTATCTTGTACAGCTTGTGCGGTTTTTGTACTCTCAAGATTTAAGTAACTGTACAACATGAGCGTAAGCCCTCTTGTATCTGGTCAGGTTTTTGTACTCTCAAGATTTAAGTAACTGTACAACACCAACGGCAATACGACCTATATACAGTACGTTTTTGTACTCTCAAGATTTAAGTAACTGTACAACAACAACGCCAATATTGACCACTAGGAACGGGTTTTTGTACTCTCAAGATTTAAGTAACTGTACAACCAGATTTTCAGATATCACTTCATTGATTGCGTTTTTGTACTCTCAAGATTTAAGTAACTGTACAACTTCTTAATAATTTGTATTCCGCTACTAACAGTTTTTGTACTCTCAAGATTTAAGTAACTGTACAACTTCAGCTAATGCCTTATCATCAAGAATTGCGTTTTTGTACTCTCAAGATTTAAGTAACTGTACAACACCCCCTACATTCTCAAGATAAGCGACTAGGTTTTTGTACTCTCAAGATTTAAGTAACTGTACAACGCGGTCAACGGCTCAAGCTATGACGTGATAGTTTTTGTACTCTCAAGATTTAAGTAACTGTACAACGCGGTCAACGGCTCAAGCTATGACGTGATAGTTTTTGTACTCTCAAGATTTAAGTAACTGTACAACGCAAGTCTGGTGACTGCAATAACAGTCGCAGTTTTTGTACTCTCAAGATTTAAGTAACTGTACAACTATTAGGGTCAAGTATTATCAGATGGCTTTGTTTTTGTACTCTCAAGATTTAAGTAACTGTACAACTGTCACATAGTCGCTAGTCCTGACCCCAATGTTTTTGTACTCTCAAGATTTAAGTAACTGTACAACTTTAAACCGTGGATATCCGATAGACCAGTCGTTTTTGTACTCTCAAGATTTAAGTAACTGTACAACACATCGATTTCATACCCTTTTGCTTGACGTGTTTTTGTACTCTCAAGATTTAAGTAACTGTACAACAAATTTAGATAAGATTCAACTGGTGTGTTAGTTTTTGTACTCTCAAGATTTAAGTAACTGTACAACCTACAAGCTTGTTCTGTTCACTCTCGTTTTGTTTTTGTACTCTCAAGATTTAAGTAACTGTACAACAGCGCATCATACAACGTAGCGTTCTGTTTCGTTTTTGTACTCTCAAGATTTAAGTAACTGTACAACTCTAGCAGATATAAGAGTATATTGTTGTATGTTTTTGTACTCTCAAGATTTAAGTAACTGTACAACACGTTTCATTTTATTGCTCCTTCTTCACAGGTTTTTGTACTCTCAAGATTTAAGTAACTGTACAACCGAAAGCGACTGTATGGGTTGCGGCAGCCAGTTTTTGTACTCTCAAGATTTAAGTAACTGTACAACCTCTACTAGAAAAAGTGCAGCAGTCGACCTGTTTTTGTACTCTCAAGATTTAAGTAACTGTACAACTCTGAAAGCAATTGGTCTTGCTGCTGACAAGTTTTTGTACTCTCAAGATTTAAGTAACTGTACAACCCACTAATGATGGAAATGTTGAATACGGTAGTTTTTGTACTCTCAAGATTTAAGTAACTGTACAACCGCAAAGAAGAAATCCAAATGGTAGAGCTGGTTTTTGTACTCTCAAGATTTAAGTAACTGTACAACAACCCTTGACCGTTACTAAATTATTGACATGTTTTTGTACTCTCAAGATTTAAGTAACTGTACAACGTGTCGTTTTTCCTGTTTCGTGATTGTATTGTTTTTGTACTCTCAAACTTTAAGTAACTGTGAAACAGCCATTCAATTTATTGATTTACTCTTATTGTGATATCTTCCTAATAAAAACCGCTCAGCCGAGCGGTTTTCGTCTATTCTTACCTTTTTACAGTACCCACGTACGAATAGCATGGGCAACGCCGGATTCATCGTTAGATTTAGTGATGTATTTGGCGATTTTTTTGATTTCTGGATTTCCATTTTCCATGACAACGGGGTTGCCAACGACTTCCAGCATGGCACGGTCATTTTCTTCGTCACCGATAGCCATGGTTTCATCTTTTGTCAATCCGAGTTTTTCAGCTAAGTGAGTAATGGCTGAACCCTTGTCCACATTCTTTTTAAGGAGTTCGAGGTAGAAAGGAGCAGATTTGTTGATGGAGTAGCGTTCGTAAAATTCTGCTGGAATTTTTTCAATGGCAGCATCGAGGATTTCTGGTTCATCGATAAACATACATTTAACGATTTCCTTGTCAGCCATTTCTTCAGGTGTACGGTAGAAGATGGGCATGCTGACGAGGGTTGATTCGTGAACTGTGTATTTTCCGATATTGCGATTGGCAGTGTAGATTCCATCCTTAGTAATGGCGTGCATGTGGACACCGAGCTTACGACTGAGAAATTCCATATCTAGATAATCCTCATAGGTCAAGGATTCACTGATAATCTCATGTCCTGTAGCAGTTTCTTGGACAAGGGCACCGTTGAAGGTCACGACATAGTCACCCTCGTCTCTCAACTGCAAATCATCCAGAAGTTTGGCAACACCAGTGATAGGGCGGCCAGTTGCAATGACGACTTTGACACCAGCTTCTTTGGCATCTTGAATGGCAGAAAAGACCTCAGGAGTGATTTCCTTTTGGCTGTTGACTAGGGTACCGTCAATATCGACGGCGATTAGTTTAATACTCATAAAATTCCTCTTCTAGTTTTTATTTGGGGTAAAATGATCGTTCTCAATCAAGTGTAAAAATTGCTGGGTAATGCTTGCAAAGATGCTGTTTTGGTCCAACATTTCTTTTGGAAAATAAAAGCGATTATCTCCGTGGCGACTACCTGCAAGGGATTGGACGATAGGAGACAGGCTAGAGAGTTCAGCCAGTTCTCCATTTTTCTGTAGAATCTCAATCTGTGTTCGTGGATTTTCAGATTCGGGACGATAGATATCATAAGGGAGGTCAAAGTTCTTATGAATGGCAGTGTAGTATTCTGGATCAAAACCGATTTCCTCAACCAATTTTCTCATGCTGGCGAGTTGGTCTTGATCCTCTTGTGAAAAGGTAATGGATTTAAAGACCTTGCGGTTGACAAAGCGTTGCGACAAGTCTGCGAGAATCTTGTCAGGACTGGTCATCCAGAGTTGGAAGTAGGTATTCATCACACCATCATCCAGAGCTAGATAATCAGTCAAGGTCACATTTTTTTCAAAGAAAGGCAGGAGGTGTGGAGAAGTTCGTGCAAAGAAGTCCTTATCTTCTGGATAAAGTTCCTTAGCCCGTTTGAGGAGATTCTGTAGGAGAACTTCCATGGCGCGTGTTGCTGGGTGGAAATAGACCTGCATATACATCTGGTAGCGACTGAGGACATAGTCCTCGATGGCGTGCATGCCATTGCGCTGAAAGGCAATCCCATTTTCGATAGGACGAATGACTCGGAGGATGCGAGTCAGGTCAAATTCCCCATAGGATGCTCCTGTAAAATAGGAGTCGCGCAAGAGATAGTCCATACGGTCTGCATCAATCTGACTAGAAATGAGTTGCACGACCTGCTTGTTAGGATAGGTGTGGTTAATGACACTGGCAACCTTTTCTGGAAAATCTGGTGCCACTTGTAGCAGGACTTGGTGAATCTCCGTCTCAGGATTTTGGATAATCTCTTGAGTAATGGCTTCGTGGTCTGTATCAAAGAGATGTTCAAAAGTATGGGAGTAGGCACCATGTCCAAGGTCATGTAGGAGAGCAGCGGTCATGGTCAAGAGAGATTCGGCAGGATTCCATTCCTCAGGATATTTTTCTTCAAAAATCTCCGTGATACGTCGTGCAATCTCATACACTCCTAGACAATGGGAGAAGCGGCTGTGTTCCCCACCGTGGAAGGTATAACTGGACGTTCCCAGTTGCTTGATCCGGCGCAAGCGTTGAAATTCTTTTGTATTAATCAAGTCATAGATGATTTGATTATTGACATGGATGTAGTTGTGAACTGGGTCACGGAATACTTTTTCGTTCATATGACCATTATAGCAAAAAGCTAGAGTTTTTGGTAAAATAGTAGGACAAGAGAGAAGAAAGAGGACTTGATGTGAAGATTCGGATGCGAAATAGGATTCAGTTTGATGAGCAGTTGGAAGTGATTGACCAGCTTTATGACGTTGAAGTGCATGAAAAGGGAGATTATAGCTATCTGCTTTTTTACAATGAGGAAAAGGAAAAAGTAGTGATTAAATTTCATGATCAAGAACTAGTGATGAGTCGTTTTTCCAATCCCAAGACCATTATGCGCTTCCTAAAGGATAGTGATAGTTTGGCCTATATTCCTACACCAATGGGCATGCAGGAGTTTATCATCCAAACGAGCCATTATCAAGTTGATGGGCAAAAGATTGAACTAGATTATCAACTACAAAATCAAGAGGGACATCCCTTCGCCAGCTATCAATTGGAAATTACTTGGGGCTAGGCTCATGTCTTTTTCAAATTTACCTGGCTATCTTCTCGGATTAGCCTGCTAGTGTGGTAGATTAGGCTAATTTTTGGTATAATAAAAGTTATGGAAATCGAAAAAACCAATCGTATGAATGCGCTCTTTGAATTTTATGCAGCGCTTTTGACAGATAAGCAAATGAATTATATAGAGCTCTACTACGCTGATGATTACAGCCTCGCTGAGATTGCTGAAGAGTTTGGCGTCAGTCGTCAGGCTGTCTATGATAATATCAAGCGGACAGAAAAGATTCTGGAAGATTATGAGATGAAATTGCACATGTACTCGGACTACATTGTTCGTAGTCAGATTTTTGATCAGATTTTGGAGCGCTATCCCAAGGATGACTTTCTGCAGGAGCAGATAGAAATTTTAACAAGCATTGATAATAGAGAATAAGAGGAAGAAAAATGGCATTTGAAAGTTTAACAGAACGTTTGCAGAGCGTCTTTAAAAATCTACGTAAAAAAGGAAAAATCTCTGAATCTGATGTTCAAGAGGCAACTAAAGAGATTCGCTTGGCCTTGCTTGAAGCTGACGTTGCCTTGCCTGTTGTGAAGGACTTTATCAAGAAAGTTCGTGAGCGTGCAGTCGGACATGAGGTCATTGATACCCTTAATCCAGCGCAACAGATTATCAAAATCGTTGATGAGGAACTGACAGCTGTTTTAGGTTCTGATACGGCAGAAATTATCAAATCACCTAAGATTCCTACAATCATCATGATGGTTGGTTTGCAGGGGGCTGGTAAAACAACCTTTGCAGGTAAATTGGCCAACAAACTCAAGAAGGAAGAAAATGCCCGTCCTTTGATGATTGCGGCGGATATTTATCGTCCTGCTGCCATTGATCAGCTTAAGACCTTGGGACAACAGATTGATGTTCCTGTCTTCGCACTTGGAACAGAAGTACCAGCTGTTGAGATTGTACGTCAAGGTTTGGAACAAGCCCAAGCCAATCATAATGACTATGTCTTGATTGATACGGCAGGTCGTTTGCAGATTGATGAGCTTTTGATGAATGAACTTCGTGACGTGAAAGCCTTGGCTCAACCAAACGAAATTTTGCTCGTCGTTGATGCCATGATTGGTCAGGAAGCGGCCAATGTTGCGCGTGAGTTTAATGATCAGTTGGAAGTGACTGGGGTTATCCTTACTAAGATTGATGGCGATACTCGTGGTGGTGCTGCTCTATCTGTTCGACACATTACTGGAAAACCAATCAAGTTCACTGGTACAGGTGAAAAGATTACGGACATTGAGACCTTCCACCCAGACCGTATGTCTAGTCGTATCCTTGGCATGGGGGATATGCTCACTCTGATTGAGAAAGCTTCTCAAGAATACGATGAGCAAAAAGCCCTTGAAATGGCTGAGAAGATGCGTGAAAACACCTTTGATTTCAATGATTTCATCGATCAGTTGGATCAGGTGCAAAACATGGGCCCAATGGAAGACTTGCTCAAGATGATTCCAGGTATGGCCAACAATCCAGCCCTTCAAAACATGAAGGTAGATGAGCGCCAGATTGCTCGCAAACGTGCTATTGTGTCTTCAATGACACCTGAAGAACGTGAAAATCCAGATTTGTTAAATCCGAGCCGTCGCCGTCGTATCGCTGCTGGTTCTGGAAATACCTTTGTCGAAGTCAATAAATTTATCAAGGACTTTAACCAGGCTAAACAGCTCATGCAGGGTGTCATGTCTGGAGATATGAACAAGATGATGAAGCAAATGGGAATCAATCCAAACAACCTTCCTAAAAATATGCCAAATATGGGAGGAATGGATATGTCTGCCCTTGAAGGAATGATGGGACAAGGTGGGATGCCTGACCTGTCGGCTCTCGGAGGAACAGGAATGCCAGATATGAGCCAGATGTTTGGTGGTGGACTCAAAGGTAAAATCGGTGAGTTTGCTATGAAACAGTCCATGAAACGCATGGCTAACAAAATGAAGAAAGCAAAGAAGAAACGTAAGTAAGACAAGGGAAGGCCGCAGGGCTTTCCTTTTTTAGAAAGAAGAAAAATGAGCACTTCCGTAATTGGAAATGCTCGTTTTTGATGTGTTTAGACTCTTATACTCAATGAAAATTAAAGAGCAAACTAGGAAACTAGCCGCAGGTTGCTCAAAACACTGTTTTGAGGTTGTGGATAGAACTGACGAAGTCAGTAACCATATCTACGACAAGGAGACGTTGACGTGGTTTGAAGAGATTTTCGAAGAGTATTAGTCTTTATTTTCGTATGGCAAGATCAAGTTCAAGATGATTCCTGTCATGGCTGATAGGGCAGTACCTGAAAGGGTAACTGGACCAAGTTTAAGGATAGCTCCTCCAAGTCCAAGGACTAACATAGCACTTGCGATGATGAGGTTACGCATTTGACCAAAATCAACACGTTCTTTAATCAAGACTTTCAAACCGTTGCTGGCTATAACTCCATAGAGAAGGATTGACATACCACAAAGAACAGTTGATAAAGAGTCACTAAAAAAGGAACCATAACGGTTCCTAAAATTATTAATTACTTGCTCCAGATGTAGCGTCTGCGCCACCACCGTGGCCTCCAGCATCACCTGCATCAGAAGCTCCAGATGTGGCATCTGCTCCGCCATGTCCTCCAGCAGGAGCTGCAGCATTCCCACCAACTAGACGTTGACCAGTTGTATTGAGGTACCAGTCAAGCCATGGTTGGAAATTAAAGATAATTTCATTAATTCCAGCATATGAACCATCTGGGTAGTACATTGCTTGGTAATTATGGGTATTAATAACACCTTCAGGTGTTCCTGGCACAATTGTACGGACATATTCTTGATCCCCGTTACGCAATACGCCGACAACCCATTCAACGTTTTTCATTCTAGAATCTGGCAATGTACCGTGTACTGTTCCTAATCTATTTCCTGATTGAGCACGTACACGTTTACCAAACATTGTATCTGGGTCTTGGTGGGCGTTATTAAAGTACAAGAATTGATTATTATCATCTGCAAATGTCAACTCAAATGGCATTGCTTTCAAGAACATGTCAATTTGGTTAACTGTCAAGATACCGTGGTCTAATTTAACGTAAGTATCTCCAGAAACAGCTCCAACAAGTTCAGCAGCTTTTTCTACCCATTCAGGATCATCTGGATCAACACCTTGGATGGTAGTTGCAATTGAATTTGTACAATATAAATCTTCTGGTTCAATTGGTTTTGGTTTTTTCAATTTTGAAACGACTCCCACATATTTTACAAAGTTGTCCAAGCATGTTTCAAGGAAATTAACAGTTCCTTCATTTATGATATTTCCATTAATATCAAAAGCTTCTTTGGCTTTACCAAGAAGGAATTCATTTCCTGGAAGAGTGTAGGCATTGACACCTGGAGCGTCAAGAATCTTACGAAGGTGAACTTGGGCACGAGAAGTACCTTGGTCGTAGTAAGAAGCACCCACAATCATGACTGGCTTGTTTTCAAATGGATGAACTTCATATGAAAGCCATTCAAGAACAGATTTTAGAGAAGCTGAGATTGTATGGTTGTGCTCAGGCGTAGCAATGATAACACCATCAGCACGAGTAATTTTGTTATATAAATAACGTAATTGGAAACTTTCGTCCCATTTTTCGTCTTGGTTAAACATTGGAACTTCATCAATTTCAAGAACTTCTAATTCAAATTTGAGTTTGAAGTGACGACGGATGAATTCCAAGAGCTTACGGTTATATGATTGATCGTAGTTTGATCCTACAAGTCCAACAAATTTCATTCTTTTTGGTCTCCTATCTTACAAATTTTCCCAGTCAAAGTCTTCAGCATCTTTGCGAAGTAATTCTTGTGCATTGCGCAATTTTTCTGTGATTTTTACAAAGATACGGTAGTCGTCAAAAGTAGCATCCAGTTTTTTGATAACATCAAGATCCACTAGGTCTCCACTTGGGTTGAAGGCTTGAAGAGAATGTGAAAGCAAGAATTCATCTGGAAGGACACTTGCTTTAATTTCTGGGGCATTCAAGATTTGGCGAAGTTGTAATTGGGCACGTGATGAACCAAGCGTACCGTAAGAAGCACCAGTAATCATGATTGGTTTGTTCAAAAGTGGGTAAATACCGTAAGACAACCAAGCAAGAGCGCTCATCAAAACAGCTGGGATAGAGTGATCATACTCAGGAGTACCGATAATAACACCATCTGCCTCTTCAATTTTGGCAGCGATTTCTAGAATTTCAGCAGGTACTTGCTTGTCAGCTGGTTTGTTAAAGACAGGAATGTCTTTAATTTCAACAAGTTCAATTTCAGCTTTTTCAGCAAAGTGTTTTTGCATGTATTGAAGCAATTGACGGTTTGTAGAACGTTTTGAATTTGTTCCAACAATAGCAATAAGTTTTAACATGAGATTTCCTTTCTCTTTTTACATAATACGATTTTAGAACTCCATTGAAATATCTATTTCTATAGAGTAGGAATTCCTGAAGAACAGCTTAAGTGACCTTCTTTATCGATGAGGATAGCTTCTATTCCCTCCAAACTTTCGACTTGCCAGAGGATAGAAGCAGGTCTTTCTCCAAAGAGTCGAGTTGTCCAGATTTCACCATCGACTGATTTATCAGAGATGATTGTCAGACTAGCAAGTTCCGTTTCAACAGGATATCCTGTTTGACTGTCAAAAATATGATGGTAGTCTTTTCCATCGACTGTCAGGTGACGTTCATAAATGCCTGAAGTCACGACAGATTTATTGACAACAGGGATGGTCATTAAGTGATTTCCCCGAGGATTGGCTGGGTCTTGAATCCCGATTTGCCAAGGTTGATTCCCTCTTGCCTGATTTTTTCCAATGGTCAGGATATTCCCTCCCAGATTAATCAAGGCAGATGTCACTCCCTCTTCTCTAAGAAATTGGGCAACCTTATCCGCACTATAACCCTTAGCTAAACAACCAAGATCGATCTTCATTCCTTTCTGTTTTAAAAACACAGTGGAAGTAGAAGAATCTAACTCAATAGAATAAGGATTGATTAAAGGTAGAACCGATTCAATTTCTTGAGGTTGGGCCACTTTGGCATCTGAAAAACCGATGCGCCAGGTTTGAATTAAGGGACCAATGCTGATATTGAGATGGCTAGAGGGCGCTAGGCTATGCTCTAACCCAAGTGAAATCAGTTCAAACAGGTCTGGATGAACCTTGACGGGGGCTATTCCAGCTTGATAATTGATTTCCATCAACTCAGATTCTTGGCTATTGGCGTTGAAGCGGTATTCGAGCTCTCTGAGTAAATCAAAGGATTTCTGGAGCAAGATATCGGCTCGCTCATCTACTAATGAAATAGTGATAGTAGTCCCCATTAGCCGTTCAGAATGTGAACTAAGAGTCAAGCTACCAACTCCTTTCTCTTATGAAAAGAAGGCTGAAATATAGTAAATTTATGAAAATTAACCCCTTACATTTTCTTTCCATGATACTAGCATACCATAAAGTCAGCGTTTTCACAAATGAAATTTGTAAAGATGTCAAGAAATATGCTCAGGAAATGAAGAAAAATTGCAAGAATCCGTGTTAAGATACAGATTATTTACAATTTTTTACAAAAAAATAGGAAAAATCAGCCAAACTCTTGTAAACGCTAACAGTAAATGTTATACTAGTAGGGTAAATTTAGAATGAAGGTAGGAAATTTTTTATGAGTAAGATCGTTGTAGTCGGTGCTAACCACGCTGGTACAGCATGTATTAATACTATGTTGGATAATTTTGGAAATGAAAACGAAATCGTTGTATTTGACCAAAACTCTAACATCTCTTTCCTAGGATGTGGAATGGCCCTTTGGATCGGGGAACAAATCGACGGTGCTGAAGGCTTGTTCTATTCTGATAAAGAAAAATTGGAAGCTAAAGGTGCTAAAGTCTACATGAACTCACCAGTTCTTTCAATTGACTATGATAACAAAGTAGTTACAGCAGAAGTTGAAGGAAAAGAGCACAAAGAATCATACGAAAAATTGATTTTTGCTACAGGTTCTACACCAATCTTACCACCAATCGAAGGTGTTGAAATTGTCAAAGGAAACCGCGAATTTAAAGCAACTCTTGAAAATGTACAATTCGTTAAATTGTACCAAAACGCTGAAGAGGTGATTCACAAATTGGCTGACAAGAGCCAACACCTTAATCGTATTGCCGTTGTTGGTGGTGGTTACATCGGTGTTGAACTTGCTGAAGCCTTTGAACGTCTTGGAAAAGAAGTTATCCTTGTTGATATCGTTGATACTGTATTGAACGGTTACTATGATAAAGACTTCACACAAATGATGGCGAAGAACTTGGAAGATCACAACATCCGCTTGGCTCTTGGTCAAACTGTTAAAGCAATCGAAGGTGACGGTAAAGTTGAACGCTTGATTACTGATAAAGAAAGTTTCGACGTGGATATGGTTGTTCTTGCAGTTGGTTTCCGTCCAAATACAGCCCTTGCTGATGGTAAGATTGAACTCTTCCATAACGGTGCCTTCCTTGTAGACAAGAAACAAGAAACATCTATCCCAGGCGTTTACGCAGTAGGTGACTGTGCGACTGTTTATGACAACGCTCGTAAAGACACAAGCTACATCGCCCTTGCTTCAAATGCAGTTCGTACTGGTATCGTTGGTGCCTACAACGCTTGTGGACATGAATTGGAAGGAATCGGTGTGCAAGGTTCAAACGGTATTTCAATCTACGGTCTTCACATGGTTTCAACTGGTTTGACTCTTGAAAAAGCTAAAGCTGCTGGTTACAACGCAACTGAAACAGGTTTTAACGATCTTCAAAAACCAGAATTCATGAAACATGACAACCATGAAGTAGCAATTAAGATTGTCTTTGACAAAGATAGCCGTGAAATTCTTGGTGCACAAATGGTTTCACACGATTCTGCAATCAGTATGGGAATCCACATGTTCTCACTTGCTATCCAAGAGCATGTAACAATTGATAAATTGGCATTGACAGACCTATTCTTCTTGCCACACTTTAACAAACCATACAACTACATCACAATGGCTGCACTTACAGCTGAAAAATAAAATTTGATGAACTATCTGGCCTTAAGTTAAGGTCAGATAGTTTTTTAGCCAATCTGTACCCATACAATTATTCTTTTTTTATCTTGTGATTCCTTCTGTTCTGAATTAAAATGAAATGGTAGCTACCAATATAAATGATGAGGAAAAAGAAATGACTGAAAATCGTTATGAACTAAATAAAAACTTGGCACAGATGCTCAAAGGTGGGGTTATCATGGACGTTCAGAATCCTGAACAGGCCCGTATTGCAGAAGCTGCTGGTGCGGCAGCTGTGATGGCCTTGGAGCGGATTCCAGCTGATATTCGTGCAGCTGGTGGAGTTTCCCGCATGAGCGATCCAAAGATGATTAAGGAAATCCAAGAAGCGGTTAGTATTCCAGTGATGGCCAAGGTCAGAATCGGGCATTTTGTTGAAGCTCAGATTTTAGAGGCCATTGAGATTGACTATATCGACGAGAGTGAAGTTTTATCTCCAGCAGACGACCGTTTCCATGTGGACAAAAAAGAATTCCAAGTTCCTTTTGTTTGTGGGGCTAAGGACTTGGGTGAAGCCTTGCGACGTATTGCTGAGGGTGCCTCTATGATTCGTACCAAAGGAGAACCAGGTACAGGAGATATCGTCCAAGCTGTTCGCCATATGCGTATGATGAATCAGGAAATTCGCCGCATTCAAAATCTACGTGAGGACGAACTTTATGTTGCTGCCAAGGAATTGCAAGTCCCTGTAGAATTGGTTCAATATGTCCATGAGCATGGAAAATTGCCAGTTGTAAACTTTGCGGCTGGAGGCGTTGCAACGCCAGCAGATGCGGCATTAATGATGCAATTAGGGGCAGAGGGTGTCTTTGTCGGCTCAGGTATTTTCAAGTCAGGAGATCCTGTTAAACGAGCGAGTGCCATTGTCAAAGCGGTAACTAACTTCCGTAATCCTCAAATTCTAGCTCAAATCTCTGAAGATCTAGGGGAAGCCATGGTTGGTATCAATGAAAATGAGATCCAAATCCTCATGGCTGAGCGAGGGAAATAGATGAAAATTGGAATATTGGCCTTGCAAGGTGCCTTTGCAGAACATGCAAAAGTGTTGGATCAATTAGGTGTCGAGAGTGTTGAAATCAGAAATTTAGAGGATTTTCAGCAACATCAGAGTGACTTGTCAGGTTTGATTTTACCTGGAGGAGAGTCTACAACCATGGGCAAACTCTTACGCGACCAGGACATGCTGATTCCCATTCGAGAAGCCATTCTATCTGGCTTACCAGCCTTTGGAACCTGTGCAGGCTTGATATTGCTGGCTAAGGAAATTACTTCTCAGGAAGAAAGTCATCTTGGAACTATGGATATGGTGGTCGAGCGCAATGCCTATGGGCGCCAACTAGGAAGTTTCTACACGGAAGCAGAATGTAAGGGAGTCGGTCAGATTCCAATGACTTTTATCCGTGGTCCAATTATCAGCAGTGTTGGAGAAGATGTAGAAATTTTAGCAACAGTTGATAATCAAATCGTTGCAGCCCAAGAAAAAAATATGTTGGTAACTTCTTTTCATCCAGAATTGACTGATGATGTGCGCTTGCACCAGTACTTTATAAATATGTGTGACAAAAAGATAGTGGAATAAAAAGTGATAAATCAAGTTTTGATTCGCTTTTTCCAAAGAATCATTTTTTAAGTCATCTGACAGTATTCTGTGATTTTAGATTTATTTACGATAAATTAGAAAAGAATGATTGTTTTGACTTAGGGCATAAAGATTATATGCTGAATATGGTGTTCAAGTATCTTTTATTGAAAGCACTTTAGAGGATGGAGTTAAAATACTATTCTATACTCCTTAATACTCTTCGAAAATCTCTTCAAACCACGTCAGCTTTATCCGCAACCTCAAAGCGGTGCTTTGAGCAACCTGCGGTTAGCTTCCTAGTTAGCTCTTTGATTTTCATTGAATATATAGTGGTTTGAAATAAGATGTGTGCAACTTGATTAGGGAAATCAAATTAATTTCTAGAAATGTTTTAGTATCCACGATGTACTATTCTAGTTTCAATTTACTATAAAAATGATGTATGGGATTGGTCAAAAAGAACACTTTGAAAATAGCAAAAAACGAGTATCTCTACAGATGGAGATACTCGTTCTATTATGTATAAAGCTATGAGTCTGTCGTCCTACGTAAGGTGCGCGTCGAAGGTTATACCTAAAAAACTCCAAACGCGATACAATAAAGGGGATTAAGCCAATTCTAAAGATTTTTTAAGAGGTAAGTGATGAGTTAAGATCAATGGTGTTTTAACAAGGTGAAAAGGGTCAGGCAAAAAGTCTTTAAAATCAGAAAACGCATAATATCAGTGTACTGACCCCCAAAAGTTAGACAATTAATTTATCCGAAGGATTTAGTTCTGTATTGCACAGGGCTAAGTCCTTTTAGTTTTACCTTAATTCGTTTATTGTTGTAGTAATCAATATAGTCTACAATGGCTTGTTCCAATTGCTTAAGCGACTGAAATGACTTCTCATAACCATAAAACATCTCCGATTTCAGAATGCCAAAGAAGGACTCCATCATACCGTTGTCTGGGCTGTTACCTTTACGTGACATGGATGCTTGAATTCCCTTACTTTCTAGGAAGCGATGATAAGAATCGTGTTGATATTGCCAGCCTTGGTCACTATGGAGAATCGTATTCTCATAGTGCTTCTCTGTGAAGGCCTGTTCCAACATTGTTCGTACTTGTTCTAAGTTGGGTGAAGTTGAAAGATTATAGGCGATAATTTCGCTGTTGAAACCATCTAAAACTGGTGATAAGTAAAGCTTTTGAGTACTTGCTGGAATGGCAAATTCTGTCACATCTGTGTAGCACTTTTCCATTGTTTTAGAGCCTTCAAATTGACGTTGAATGAGATTCTCTGCCTTTTTGCCAACATCTCCTTTATGAGAAGAATATTTTCGTTTCTGTCGCATTTTAGCTTGTAAATTGAGTACTTTCATCAAGCGTTGAACTCTTTTATGATTTACCAGATAACCACGATTTCTTAGTTCTAAATAAATCCGACGATAACCATAATTTCCCTTGTGTTCGATAAAGATGGATTGAATTTCAGCTTTAAGCTCTTGGTCCTTATCTAGTTTATCTAGTTGTTTCAAGTGATAGTAGTAGGTCGAACGAGCTAGTTTAATGGCTTTTAGAAGAATATCTAACGAAAACTCAGTCATTAATTCTTGAACAATTTCTGTCTTTCTTCTTTCTCTTTTTCCTCCTTCAATCGGAGTTCTCTTAACTTTTTTAGGATAGCATTCTCCGCTCTCAGGTACTCATTTTCTGCTTGAAGACGTTCTAATTCTGTCCTCTCTTCAGGTCTCTTTTGTGGCTTACGTCCCATTTTAGGTACTCTCCCTCTTGTTTTCTCAACAATAGTATACCCGTTTTTCTTGTATTGTGCTAGCCAATTAAGAAGTATCGTACGACTTGGGAGGCCGTATTCAAGAGAAACTCTATCTTTAGTCCAGCCTTCATGTAAGACTTTATGAATCATTTCTTGTTTTAAATCAGGAGAATAGTAACGATTTTTTCCTTTTTTGACGAACTCTATTCCGTAACGATCAATCAATTTAATCATGTACCTAATATTAGAATTGTTTATCCCAAATTTATTTGAAAGCTTCTCTAAGCTATATCCTTGTTTTCTAAGTTCATAGATCTGAACTTTATCATCATAAGTTAACTTCATGATAAAAACACCCCAAAAGTTAGATTTTTTCTGTCTAACTTTTGGGGTGCAGTTCACAGGTGTTGAATTTTACAACGTTTTTTATTTTATTCTTTGGTATTCTTTTGCAAAAAAAGAATACAACATTTTGTTGTATCCTAAATATTAAATCAAGTCCTGAATTTTCTTAAGTTTTTATCATATTTTCTGTTATAATTAAGGTGCCTTAAGAAAAATAATGAAAAAACTAAATGTTTTTCATATAGTTTTCATTTTTGTGTTATAATTAAGGTGCCTTAAGAAAAATATTAAGGTGCCTTAAGAAAAATAATGAAAAAACTAAATGTTTTTCATATAGTTTTCATTGTTTTAATAGTTTAAAGTCAATCTTATTTTTCTCTAATAGAAAATAATGAAAAAGTAGGTTTAGAAAGAGGTAAGTATCTATGTCTTCTCATAAAAAAGTGTCACTCTCTGAGATTAATCAATCTATCGATACTCCAAATAACAATCATTTCTGGCAAAATTTAAATGCCTTTTTAGGTCCGGGTGCTCTTGTCGCAGTTGGTTATATGGATCCAGGAAACTGGATTACCAGTGTAGTCGGTGGTGCTTCCTATAAGTATAGTCTCTTGTTTGTTATCTTGATTTCATCTCTCATTGCCATGCAACTTCAGCAGATGGCAGGAAAGCTTGGTATTGTAACCCAGATGGACCTGGCTCAAGCAACGGCTCATCATTCACCTAAATGGCTTCGTTATAGTCTATGGGTGATTTTAGAATTAGCCTTGATGGCGACAGATCTGGCAGAAGTTCTAGGTTCAGCGATTGCTCTCAATCTTCTCTTTAAGATTCCGATTATGATAGCAATTCTCTTGACCGTGTTGGATGTTTTTCTCTTATTGCTTCTGATGAAATTTGGCTTTAAGAAGATTGAAGCTATTGTGACAACACTGATTTTAACCATTCTAGCAATTTTTACCTATCTGGTAGCTTTGTCACATCCAAGCTTCCAAGGAATCGTTGAGGGTTATCTACCGAATGCAACCTTATTTGAAAGTCCCTTGCCAGGGCATGAAAGTCAATTAACCTTGGCACTAGGGATCGTGGGAGCAACGGTTATGCCCCATAACCTCTATTTGCATTCTTCATTGTCTCAAACTCGGAAAATCAATCACAAGGACAAGGATGATGTTCGAAAAGCGGTGCGCTTTATGACCTGGGATTCAAATCTCCAATTATCCTTGGCCTTTGTGGTTAACTCCCTTCTATTAATTCTCGGGGCGGCTCTCTTTTTCGGCCATGCATCTGAGATTTCTGCCTTCTCTCAAATGTATAATGCCTTGCAGGATTCTACTATTGCAGGAGCTATAGCTAGCTCGACCTTATCAACCTTGTTTGCCTTGGCTTTATTAGCCAGTGGTCAAAATTCGACAATTACGGGTACCTTGACTGGACAAATCGTTATGGAAGGTTTCTTGCATATGAGATTACCTCAATGGTTCATTCGTTTGGCAACTCGTCTCTTTGCTTTGTTGCCTGTCATGATTGTAGCGGTTCTGTTTGGTCATCAGGAAAAAACATTGGATCAGTTATTGGTTTATTCACAAGTCTTTCTTTCGATTGCTCTTCCATTTTCAATCTTCCCACTGATTTATCTAACTTCTAAGAAATCACTGATGGGAGAATTTACCAATGCCAAATGGAATACCATCCTTGGCTATATCGTTTCCATTATCTTAACAATTCTCAATGTGAAATTGTTATTTGATATTTTCTAAGAAATTCACCCGAGTTATAAAACAAGCATATAAGAAAAAAGATACCCAAGATTTCTTGAGTCTACTGAAAAAGTCATCAAATTGATGGCTTTTTTGTTATACTAGAGATGAGGTGAGATGATGCTTGATAATCAGTTAACTATGGATGTCAGTCCTTATTCTAGTTTGTATGATATCGTGGTTCCTAAAACCCACTTTTTACGTCAGCTAACTGAACTCTGTGATTTTAGCTTTATTTATGATGAACTAGAAAAGAATTATCGTCCCGATTTTGGGCGTAAAGCTTATTCACCGATTATGATGTTCAAATATCTCTTGTTAAAAGATATTTATAAGTTATCAGATGCAGATGTGGTAGGTCGTTCCTTGTCAGATATGGCCTTTAAATTTTTTCTTGGTCTGGCTCCTGAGGATTCTGTTATCGAGCCATCCTCTCTGACAAAATTTAGAAAGCTAAGAATTAAAGATGACAAACTGCTTGATGTATTGATTCAGAAGTCTGTTCAAATTGCACTCGAACATAACTTGATTAAGAGTAAAATCCTCATTGTGGATGCCACTCACACCAAATCTCATTATAATCATAAGAAACCCCAAGAAATCCTTAGAGAGCGTTCAAAAGCTTTACGTAAAACAATTTATCAACATTCAGAAGATATCAAAATAGAATTTCCAAAGAAACCTCAAGAAGATAACCTCGAAGCAGAGTTGGCCTATACAGAGGAATTAATGGCTGTGGTTGAAAAACACGAGGAACTCTTAGCTCTACCGGCTGTGTCTCAAAAGTTCAATTACCTAAAAGAGGCTGTCGAGGACGACTTAGAACATTTGGAAGCTTCTGTTAAGGAGGAGGCTAGGCTTGGACATAAGACAGCCGACAGCTCTTTCTATGGATATAAAAGTCATATCGCTATGACGGATGAACGGATTATTACTGCTTGCGTGGTCACTTCTGGTGAACAAAGCGATGGGAAATATTTACCTGAGTTATATGCCAAAACAAAGGAAAATAGTCTGGACATCGAGACTATTATTGGTGATGCGGCTTATTCAGGAAAGGACAACATTCAACTATCTCGCAAAGAAAAGATTCATTTGGTGTCAAAACTGAACCCTTCAGTTTCAAAAGGTTACCGTAAAGAAGAGGATGCGTTTGAATTTAATAAAGATGCAGGGCTATTTGTCTGTCCAGAAGGACACATGGCTGTTCGCAAAGCAAGGACAGGGAAAAAACATCAAAATAAGAATCAAGTTGTCACTCATTACTTTGACATTGAGAAGTGCAAGAGTTGCCTTTCCAAGGAAGGATGTTATAAGGAGGGGGCAAAGTCTAAAACTTATTCAATAGCCATTAAGAGTGACGATCATCTTTTTCAGAAGAAATTTCAGGAAACACCTTATTTTAAAGAAATGGCCAGACATCGCTATAAAATCGAAGCAAAGAATGCCGAACTAAAACAGAGACATGGCTTTGATGTCGCGAGAGCATCGGGTCTTTTCAGCATGGAGTTACAGGCAGCCACAACCATCTTCGTGGTCAATATGAAACGAATTATGACCTTAATAAATACAAAATAACCGAGGAACTCGCTCAAATTAACGAGAGATTCCTCGGTTTTCATTTCATTAAAAGTAAGAGACCTATTTTTTCAGTGGACTCGATTTCTTGGGTATCTTTTTTAAAATAAACGGAAGACATGGGATTCGAACCCACGCACGCTGTTACACGCCTACCGCGTTTCCAACACGGCCTCTTAAGCCTCTTGAGTAATCTTCCAATACTTACTCAAATAGTCTACCATAAAGGTTCTTATCTTGCAATTAAAAATTTTTGAAATGAGAAAAATGATAGAATTTGAAAGAAAATGATAAAAAATGTTTGACTTTAAAAGAAAGTGTGATAGAATGAATAGTGTAAACGATAACAGGAGGTGATTCAGTGTTAAAAACAGAGCGGAAGCAACTTATTTTAGAGGAGTTAAATCAACATCATGTAGTTTCTCTAGAGAAATTAGTTAGTTTGTTAGAAACGTCAGAATCAACGGTTCGAAGAGACTTGGATGAGTTAGAAGCAGAAAATAAGCTTCGTCGCGTACATGGTGGAGCAGAATTGCCTCACTCCTTGCAGGAAGAAGAAACCATTCAAGAAAAATCTGTCAAAAACCTTCAAGAGAAGAAGTTGCTGGCTCAGAAAGCAGTCTCTCTCATCAAGGAACAAGATGTCATCTTTATCGATGCTGGAACAACGACAGCCTTTTTGATTCATGAATTGGTTAATAAAAATGTTACAGTCGTGACCAACTCCATTCACCATGCTGTTCAGTTGGTTGAAAAGCAAATTCCAACTGTCATGGTTGGAGGAAGTGTCAAGATGGCGACAGATGCTAGCATCGGGGGCGTTGCTCTTAACCAGATTAACCAATTGCACTTTGACCGTGCCTTTATCGGGATGAATGGTGTGGACGATGGCTATTATACGACTCCTGATATGGAGGAGGGGGCTGTGAAGCGTGCTATTTTAGAGAATGCCAAACAGACCTATGTCTTGGTGGATTCGTCTAAAATTGGACAAACTTGCTTTGCTAAGGTAGCTCCACTCAAACGAGCTATTGTTATCACAAGTAAAGGGCATGAGCTCTTGCAGGCTATTAAGGAGAAAACGGAGGTAATAGAAGTATGATTTATACAGTCACACTCAATCCATCCATTGACTATATCGTTCGTTTGGACCAAGTCCAAGTCGGTAGTGTCAATCGAATAGATAGTGATGATAAGTTTGCTGGAGGGAAAGGAATCAATGTCAGTCGTGTCTTGAAACGCTTGGATATTCCAAATACAGCGACTGGATTTATCGGAGGTTTTACTGGTAAATTTATCACAGATACTTTGGCTGATGAAGCAATCGAGACACGTTTTGTCCAAGTGGCAGAAGATACTCGTATCAATGTCAAGATCAAAGCAGACCAAGAGACAGAAATCAACGGAACGGGTCCAAATGTCGAACCAGCCCAGTTAGAAGAATTGAAAGCTATTTTATCTAGTTTGACTGCAGAAGATACAGTTGTCTTTGCTGGTTCAAGTGCTAAAAATCTAGGCAATGTTATCTACAAGGATTTGATTGCCTTGACGCGCCAGACGGGTGCGCAAGTGGTTTGTGACTTTGAAGGACAGACCTTGATTGATAGTTTGGAATACCAACCGCTCTTGGTTAAACCAAACAATCATGAACTTGGAGCTATCTTTGGAGTGAAACTCGAAAGTTTAGATGAAATTGAGAAATACGCTCGTGAGTTACTGGCTAAAGGTGCTCAAAACGTGATCGTCTCTATGGCTGGCGACGGTGCCCTTCTGGTAACATCTGGGGGAGCTTACTTCGCTAAACCAATCAAGGGAACCGTGAAAAATTCAGTTGGGGCTGGTGATTCTATGGTCGCTGGATTTACAGGTGAATTTGTCAAATCCAAAGACGCAGTAGAAGCCTTCAAATGGGGAGTAGCTTGTGGAACGGCAACCACCTTCTCAGACGACTTGGCAACGGCGGAATTTATTAAAGAAACATATGAAAAAGTTGAGGTAGAAAAACGATGAAAATTCAAGACCTATTGAGAAAAGATGTTATGTTGCTGGATTTGCAGGCAACTGAAAAAACAGCTGTCATCGAAGAGATGATTAAAAGCTTGACAGACCACGGTTATGTGACAGATTTTGAAACTTTTAAAGAAGGAATTTTGGCGCGTGAAGCTCTGACTTCTACAGGTTTGGGTGACGGAATCGCTATGCCTCACAGCAAAAACGCTGCTGTCAAAGAAGCGACAGTTCTCTTTGCCAAGTCAAACAAGGGTGTTGACTACGAGAGCTTGGATGGACAAGCAACCGACCTCTTCTTTATGATTGCAGCTCCAGAAGGTGCTAATGACACTCACTTGGCTGCCTTGGCAGAATTGTCTCAATACTTGATGAAAGATGGATTTGCTGACAAACTTCGCCAAGCAACATCAGCTGACCAAGTCATTGAGCTTTTTGACCAAGCTTCAGAAAAAACTGAGGAACCTGTTCAAGTACCTACCAATGACTCTGGTGACTTTATCGTTGCTGTTACAGCTTGTACAACAGGTATTGCCCACACTTACATGGCCCAAGAAGCTCTTCAAAAAGTAGCTACTGAAATGGGTGTTGGAATTAAGGTCGAAACCAACGGTGCTAGCGGTGTTGGAAATCAACTAACTGCAGAAGATATCCGCAAGGCTAAAGCTGTTATCATTGCGGCAGACAAGGCCGTTGAAATGGATCGTTTCGATGGCAAACCATTGATCAATCGTCCAGTTGCTGACGGTATCCGCAAGACAGAAGAGTTGATCAACTTGGCTCTTTCTGGAGATGCTGAAGTCTACCGTGCTGCTAATGGAGCCAAAGCCGCAACAACCTCTAACGAAAAACAAAGTCTTGGTGGTGCCTTCTACAAACACTTGATGAGTGGTGTCTCTCAAATGTTGCCATTCGTTATCGGTGGTGGTATCATGATTGCCCTTGCCTTCTTGATTGACGGTGCTTTGGGTGTTCCGAATGAAAACCTTGGTAATCTTGGTTCTTACCATGAGTTAGCTTCTATGTTCATGAAAATTGGTGGTGCAGCCTTTGGATTGATGCTCCCAGTCTTTGCAGGTTATGTTGCCTACTCTATCGCTGAAAAACCAGGTTTGGTAGCAGGTTTCGTGGCTGGTGCTATTGCCAAAGAAGGTTTTGCATTTGGTAAAATTCCTTATGCTGCAGGTGGTGAAGCAACTTCAACTCTTGCAGGTGTCTCATCTGGTTTCCTAGGTGCCCTTGTTGGTGGATTTATTGCAGGTGCTTTGGTTCTTGCTATCAAGAAATACGTTAAAGTTCCTCGTTCACTTGAAGGTGCAAAATCAATCCTTCTCTTGCCACTTCTTGGGACAATCTTGACTGGATTTGTTATGCTAGCTGTTAACATCCCAATGGCAGCAATCAACACTGCTATGAATGACTTCCTAGGCGGTCTTGGAGGCGGTTCAGCTGTCCTTCTTGGTATCGTCCTTGGTGGAATGATGGCTGTTGACATGGGTGGACCAGTTAACAAAGCGGCTTATGTCTTTGGTACAGGTACGCTTGCAGCTACTGTTTCTTCAGGAGGTTCTGTAGCCATGGCAGCAGTTATGGCTGGAGGAATGGTGCCACCACTTGCTATCTTTGTCGCAACACTTCTTTTCAAAGATAAATTTACCAAAGAAGAACGTAACTCTGGTTTGACAAATATCATCATGGGCTTGTCATTCATCACTGAGGGAGCGATTCCATTTGGTGCCGCTGACCCAGCTCGTGCTATCCCAAGCTTCATCCTTGGTTCAGCAGTAGCAGGCGGCCTCGTTGGTCTTACTGGTATCAAACTCATGGCGCCACATGGAGGAATCTTCGTTATCGCGCTTACTTCAAATTCTCTTCTTTACCTCGTTTCTGTCTTGGTAGGAGCAATCGTAAGTGGTGTGGTCTATGGTTACCTACGCAAACCACAAGCATAAAAAATAGAAAAATGAAAAGATTGGACCGTTTGGTGCAGTCTTTTTCTCTTTATGAAGTGCCTGTGAAATATGGTATAATAGAAGAATGGCAAATAAGAATACAAGTAAAACAAGACGGAGACCGTCTAAAGCAGAACTCGAAAGAAAAGAAGCGATTCAACGAATGTTGATTTCGTTGGGAATCGCGCTTTTATTGATTTTCGCAGCCTTCAAATTAGGGGCTGCAGGTATCACCCTTTACAATTTAATTCGCTTGCTGGTGGGTAGCCTAGCTTATCTGGCAATATTTGGTATCCTGCTCTATCTCTTCTTTTTCAAGTGGATACGAAAACAGGAAGGGCTCCTATCTGGCTTTTTCACCATATTTGCAGGTTTGCTCTTGATTTTTGAGGCCTACTTAGTTTGGAAATATGGTTTGGGCAAGTCCGTTCTAAAGGGAACCATGGCTCAGGTTGTGACTGATTTGACTGGTTTTCGAACGACCAGTTTTGCTGGAGGTGGCTTGATTGGGGTTGCTCTTTATATTCCAACTGCCTTTCTCTTTTCAAATATCGGCACTTACTTTATTGGTTCTATCTTGATTTTAGCAGGCGCTCTCCTAATCAGTCCTTGGTCTGTTTACGATATTGCTGAATTTTTCAGTAGAGGATTTGCCAAATGGCGAGAAGGGCATGAGCGTCGAAAAGAGGAACGTTTTGTCAAACAAGAAGAAAAAGCTCGCCAAAAGGCTGAGGAAGAGGCTAGATTAGAACAAGAAGAGGCTGAAAAAGCCTTACTCGATTTGCCTCCTATTGATATGGAAACGGGTGAAATTCTGACTGATGATGTTGTGCTTGACGTTCCACCTGTTCCAGAAGAAGATTGGGTGGAACCAGAAATCATCCTGCCTCAAGCTGAACTTGAATTCCCTGAACAGGAAGATGGCTCTGACGATGAAGATGTTCAGGTCGATTTTTCAGCCAAGGAAGCCCTCGAATACAAACTTCCAAGCTTACAACTCTTTGCTCCAGATAAACCCAAGGATCAGTCTAAAGAGAAGAAAATCGTTCGGGAAAATATCAAAATCCTAGAAGAAACCTTTGCTAGCTTTGGGATTAGGGTGACGGTTGAACGGGCTGAAATTGGGCCATCAGTGACCAAGTATGAAGTCAAACCAGCAGTCGGTGTACGGGTCAACCGCATTTCCAATCTGGCAGACGACCTCGCTCTAGCTTTGGCGGCCAAGGATGTCCGAATCGAAGCACCTATCCCAGGGAAATCCCTAGTCGGAATCGAAGTACCTAACTCTGAGATTGCCACTGTATCTTTCCGCGAACTGTGGGAACAATCTCAAACGAAAGCGGAAAATCTCTTGGAAATTCCTCTAGGGAAGGCTGTTAATGGCACTGCAAGAGCTTTTGACCTTTCTAAAATGCCTCACTTGCTAGTCGCAGGTTCAACGGGTTCAGGGAAGTCAGTAGCTGTTAACGGCATTATCGCTAGCATCCTCATGAAGGCGAGACCTGACCAAGTTAAATTTATGATGGTCGATCCCAAGATGGTTGAGTTGTCTGTTTATAATGACATTCCTCATCTCTTGATCCCAGTTGTGACCAATCCACGTAAGGCTAGCAAGGCCCTGCAAAAGGTTGTGGATGAAATGGAAAACCGTTATGAACTCTTTGCCAAAGTGGGAGTTCGGAATATTGCAGGCTTTAATGCCAAGGTAGAAGAATTCAATGCCCAGTCTGAGTACAAGCAGGTTCCGCTACCACTCATTGTCGTAATTGTAGATGAGTTGGCTGACCTTATGATGGTTGCCAGCAAGGAAGTGGAAGATACTATCATCCGTCTTGGACAGAAGGCGCGTGCTGCAGGTATCCACATGATTCTTGCAACCCAGCGTCCATCCGTTGATGTCATTTCTGGTCTGATCAAGGCCAATGTTCCTTCTCGTGTAGCATTTGCTGTTTCATCAGGAACAGACTCCCGTACGATTTTGGATGAAAATGGAGCTGAAAAACTGCTTGGTCGAGGTGACATGCTCTTTAAACCGATTGATGAAAATCACCCAGTACGTCTTCAAGGCTCTTTTATCTCGGATGACGATGTCGAACGCATCGTAAACTACATCAAGGCTCAGGCAGATGCAGACTACGATGAGAGTTTTGATCCGGGAGAAGTTTCTGAAAATGAAGGAGAATTTTCAGATGGTGATTCTGGTGGAGATCCGCTTTTTGAAGAAGCCAAGGCTTTGGTTATTGAAACACAGAAAGCCAGCGCATCTATGATTCAGCGTCGTTTATCAGTTGGATTTAACCGTGCGACCCGCCTCATGGAAGAGCTTGAGATGGCAGGTGTCATTGGTCCAGCTGAAGGTACCAAACCAAGAAAAGTATTGCAACAATAAATTTCTCTCTTATACGGAAATGTGAACCTGACGTGATTTGAAGAGATTTTTGAAGCGGATTATCTATGATGTATAATTAATTGAATCTAAAATAGTACGAAACGACTTTTAAAGCATGAAATTGATTTGAATTCCTTAATAAATTTGTTCACATTTTATTCAAACACTATATCAATCTGAAACAGGTTTAGAATTTCTTTTAGATATATGCAGACTCCCCTTATAGTTTCTAGTGAATATTTGTTTTTCACTAGAAACTATAAGGGGAGCTTTTGTACTCATGTATGAGATAGATTTCTCTTTTTTGTTTTATTAAACTGCATAGCTCACTTTTCAGTAGGAATCAGCTATTGTATTCGCTAGATGTTAGCTGACATCAATTCACTACTGTTTAAAATTTTGAGAGTTCTGCAGTTTTTGAGTTCAGTTTCTGTTTATTCACCAAAGAAAAATGGTGGGGCGAACCGTTTCAGCTCTTCAAAGCAATGTTGGGCTGCCTCTGCATCTTCACAGATGACAAGGCAGACATCATCACCACAGAGGGTAGCGATAGCGTCAGGGAAACTCAAAGCATCAATGATAGAACCAAATGATTGAGCCAGTCCAGGAAGGGTTTTTAGTAGAACTTGATGTTGAACTGGACGCATCAAGACAAGGGCATCTTCCATGTAGAGTTCGAGACGTTTTTCCCATTTTGAGATAGAACCTGTATTGAGCACGTAGTAAGAGTTATCTTCTTCTCGTACTTTTGAGAGGTTCATACTTTTAATATCCCTCGAAAGTGTAGCTTGTGTAACTTGAATATCATTATCAGCAAGAAGAGCTTGTAGCTCAGCTTGAGTATGAATCTTGTTTTTCGTTACAAGAGCTCGTATGAGTTGATGTCGGTGTTCAGATTTATTCATAATAATTTAACTCCTTTTTTAGTGAGGTATGGTAAGAGTAGACTGTTCAAGATCAACAGTCAAGTGGTAGTTGGTATTGTCACGTATGGTGATTTCAAAGTCAGTAGTATAGAGGACTAAACGAAGAGTATCTCCTTCTTTTAACTTGTAAATAGTAGGTTGTAGTTCAAATTGCACATCCATCCATTCATCTGCAGTAACATCCTCTACTAACAATAAATCATTTCTATTTTGTAAATTGAGGTAACCTTTTGTCACGACTCGTTGTGCATTTGGTCTAAATGGTAATTCACAGATATTTTCCAACATATGGTAGCGTCCGTTATCAATGGTTCTAGCACTTAAAATAGCTGGATAAGGTTGTAGGTATTTCTTCTGTCCAAATTCAAGCAGTTGTGCAGATAAGAGCCCCTTATTTGTACTGGATTTGATACGAAGATTGAGTTGGGCACGACCGTTCAAGTGAAGATCTTTGGTTACAGGAAGGTCAATAGTAATCTGATTGACTTTCCCTTGATAGAGTTCTGTATTGAAGGTCTGGTAGGTTTTACCATAACGCTCAAAATCTTTATCTGAGTACTGGTTTTGAATGACTTTCTCTTCTTGACCAAGTGAGAAGGTTTCAAAGTTTTCTTGCCTACCGAAGTTATCAAGTGATAACCAAGTCTGAGGGGCTGTATTGTCCTGCCAGATAACAGTAGGAAGTTTGAAATCTGTATCTTGTCCCAGTAATTTCTTTGTCAACAAAGCATTCATGGACTCACGGAAGTCAATGGACTGCCAGTTGTTCATGTAAACATGGGCGCCATTATGGAAAAAGAGGTGCTTATTTATATGAGCAGGAAGAGCATGGAACATCTGGTAAACATGAAGTGGTTTGACATTCCAATCCTGTGAACCGTGGGTAAAGACAACCTCTGCTTTTACATTATGGGCATTGAGCAGATAGTTGCGATCATGCCAAAACTGGTTATAGTCGCCGGTCTTGCGATCCAGTTGTTCTTTTACTTTTTCTAAGTCAGCTTGGTGAGCTTCATTGCCACGGATATAGTCGCCAGCCAAGAGATTACGAGAATAGGTTAACTCAGCAAGGGAGTCAAAGTCCTCACCTGGATAGCCACCTGGGCTAGTTACCAGACCGTTTTCACGATAGTAGTTGTACCACGAAGAAATACCAGCCTCGGCAATGATAACCTCTAAACCATCGACACCTGTAGTCGCTAGACCATTGGACATGGTTCCAAGATAGGAAAGTCCAGTTGTGGCTACTTTTCCATTTGACCAGTCAGCCTTGACTTGACGCTGGCGCGTGTGGTCGGTAAAGGCACGGCAACGACCATTGAGCCAGTCGATGACATTTTTATAAGCTTCGATTTGTTGATAGTCTCCGTTAGTCATGAAACCAGTAGAGTCTTTGGTACCAACACCTGACACATAGAGATTAGCAAAACCTCGTGGAAGGAAGTAGTCGTTGAGTGTATAGCTAGAGTGGATGTGACTTAGCTTTTCCTCAGCTTCTGACACAAGCTCAGCTTGGCCTTGAGGTTGGACGAGATTTAGTTGAGGTTCCTCTAACTCGATCTTATGAGCAGGTTTAACCTCAAGCTCGCCCTCCATCTTGTAGAGAGCCTTATCGCTTGCCTTGTCATTTGTTCCCTGATGATAAGGACTGGCTGTCATGATGGCAGGGATTTGCCCCTCATAAGGTGGACGAATAATGCTGACCTTGACTAGGTCTGGTAGCCCTTTTTGGTCAGTATCGACACGAGACTCAACGTAGACCACTTCACGAATGACATCATGGCTAGAAAAAGTTGCCAAACTCTTGCCGTTAAAGTAGTGGTAGTCATTATCCTCCGGAATAAGACCATCACTAACAAGTTGGTCGATAAGAGTATTTCCCTTTTTGGTGCGAGTATTGAGTAACTGATAGAGATTTTCAATCAAGTCACCGTATACAATAGGAAATCCAGTCTCTTTACGAAAAGCTTCACTGTCTTCGAAGTCAACCAAATAAGAAAAGCCTAAAAGTTGAAAAGCAACAGTATAAAAAATATCTGCTGTCAGTTCATCTTCTGATTGAAAAAATGTTAGCAGGTCTGTTTTTTTATCAGCTGCTAGGATGGAAAGTGGGTAGTTGGTGCCTTGATAAGTGAAAAAGAAACGACTTAGAAAAGACTCCAACATCTTTTTATTTGTTGACTCAGATGGAAAATCAAATCCATACTTTTTTAATTCATATAAAATAGTATCTCTTGGAAGTGATAAATAGCTGAATTGATTAAAGCGCATAAAACCTCCTTGTAAAATAATAATTAAGGTTATTATATCAAAAAAATAGGAGAAAGGGAATCATTAAGTGAGAAAGAAATTAATTAAAGAATAATGAATATTATTTATATGAAAAACAGGTACAACTCTATAGTTCAAAACAAGTTATCATAGTGAATAGATTAACTAGATGTGTCTTTCTATTTTAAAAGATATATTCACTTCTTGGGATAAAAAAGTAAAAAAATTACCGGATCATTTGATTCTTTAAATGTATTTTTGCTTTTTTCGTTCAAAAAATTTTACTTTAAGGATAAAATAGAGATAGGAGTCATTGCTTTTGTCTTTCTCTTTTTGAAAATGGTATAATATAGTGAGAAGGATAGAGGAGAAGTGTAAATTGATCGCACAACTAGATACAAAAACAGTCTATAGTTTTATGGAGAGTGTCATTTCAATCACCAAGTATGTGAGAGCAGCTAAAGAATACGGCTATACTCATCTGGCTATGATGGATATTGATAATCTTTATGGTGCTTTTGACTTTCTAGAGGTTACAAAAAAATATGGCATTCATCCTTTATTAGGGCTTGAAATGACTGTATTTGTGGATGCTCAGGAAGTGAATCTGCGCTTTTTAGCTCTATCTAGTGTGGGCTATCAGCAGTTGATGAAACTATCAACAGCCAAGATGCAGGGGGAGAAAAGTTGGTCAGTTCTATCTCAGTATCTAGAGGATATTGCGGTAATTGTGCCTTATTTTGAAGAACTTGAGTTGTTAAATCTAGACTGTGATTACTATATAGGGGTTTACCCAGAAACACTGGTAAGCGAATTTTATCGTCCTATCTTACCTCTCTATCGGGTCAATGCCTTTGAAAGCAGGGATAGAGAAGTTCTACAAGTATTAACAGCGATTAAAGAAAACCTACCGCTCAGAGAAGTCCCTTTGCGCTCGCGACAAGATGTCCTTATATCAGCAAGTTCTTTAGAGAAACTATTCCAAGAACGTTTTCCTCAAGCCTTGGAAAACTTAGAAAAGCTTATTTCAGGCATTTCTTATGATTTGGATACTAGTCTGAAACTGCCTCGTTTTAATCCAGCTAGACCAGCAGTAGAAGAGTTGAGAGAACGAGCTGAACGTGGGCTTGCTCAGAAGGGGTTAACTGGTAAAGAATATCAAGACCGTCTAGACCAAGAATTGGCTGTTATTCATGATATGGGCTTTGATGATTATTTCTTGGTTGTCTGGGACTTGTTGCGTTTTGGACGTTCGAATGGCTATTATATGGGAATGGGACGGGGTTCTGCAGTTGGTAGCTTGGTTTCCTATGCTTTAGACATTACAGGGATTGACCCAGTAGAGAAAAATCTGATTTTTGAACGTTTCCTCAATCGTGAACGCTATACCATGCCTGATATTGATATTGATATTCCTGATATTTATCGTCCAGATTTTATCAGGTATGTTGGCAATAAATATGGCAGTAAACATGCTGCTCAAATCGTTACTTTTTCAACCTTTGGAGCCAAGCAAGCTCTACGAGATGTATTGAAACGCTTTGGTGTGCCAGAGTATGAATTGTCTGCAATTACCAAGAAAATCAGTTTTCGTGACAATCTCAAGTCGGCTTATGAGGGTAACCTCCAGTTTCGTCAGCAAATTAATAGTAAGTTAGAATACCAAAAAGCCTTTGAGATTGCTTGCAAGATAGAGGGCTATCCAAGACAAACCTCTGTCCATGCGGCTGGTGTTGTAATCAGTGACCAAGACTTGACCAACTACATTCCTCTAAAGCATGGTGATGAAATTCCACTGACTCAGTATGATGCTCATGGAGTTGAAGCTAGTGGACTTTTAAAGATGGATTTTCTGGGACTAAGAAATTTGACCTTTGTCCAGAAAATGCAAGAGTTGCTTGCTGAATCAGAAGGTATTCATCTGAAAATAGAAGAAATTGATTTGGAAGACAAAGAAACGCTAGCTCTTTTTGCTTCTGGCAATACAAAAGGTATCTTTCAATTTGAGCAACCTGGTGCCATTCGCTTGCTCAAACGTGTTCAACCAGTCTGTTTTGAAGATGTCGTAGCGACTACTTCCCTAAATAGGCCAGGTGCTAGTGACTACATCAATAATTTTGTGGCAAGAAAACATGGGCAGGAAGAAGTGACTGTTCTGGATCCAGTACTGGAGGATATTTTGTCTCCAACCTACGGCATTATGCTCTATCAGGAGCAGGTTATGCAGGTTGCTCAGCGATTTGCTGGATTTAGTCTTGGGAAAGCCGATATTTTGCGCCGAGCTATGGGGAAAAAGGATGCCTCTGCCATGCATGAGATGAGGGCTTCTTTTATTCAAGGTTCATTAGAAGCTGGACATACTGCGGAAAAGGCAGAGCAGGTCTTTGATGTCATGGAGAAGTTTGCAGGTTATGGTTTTAACAGGTCACATGCCTATGCCTACTCAGCCTTGGCCTTTCAGTTGGCTTATTTCAAAACGCATTATCCAGCCATTTTTTATCAGGTCATGTTGAATTCCGCCAACAGTGATTACTTAACAGATGCCTTAGAAGCAGGCTTTGAAGTAGCGCCTCTGTCCATCAACACCATTCCCTATCACGATAAAATTGCCAACAAGGCCATCTATCTAGGATTGAAATCGATTAAGGGAGTCAGCAATGATCTGGCACTTTGGCTTCTTGAAAACAGACCCTATTCTAACATTGAAGATTTTATAGCTAAATTACCTGAAAATTATTTGAAACTTCCTCTGCTAGAACCTTTGGTAAAAGTTGGTCTTTTCGATTTATTTGAAAAAAATCGTCAAAAAGTATTCAATAATTTAGTTAATCTATTTGAATTTGTAAAAGAGTTAGGAAGTTTGTTCGGGGATACAATTTATAGCTGGCAGGAATCGGAAGATTGGACGGAACAAGAAAAATTCTATATGGAACAAGAACTTTTAGGGATAGGTGTCAGTAAGCATCCCCTACAAGCTATTGCAAGTAAGGCTATTTACCCGATTACCCCAATTGGGAATTTGTCAGAAAATAGCTACGCTATTATTTTGGTTGAAGTTCAGAAAATAAAAGTAATTCGTACCAAAAAGGGCGAAAACATGGCTTTCTTACAGGTAGATGACAGTAAGAAAAAATTGGATGTTACTCTCTTTTCAGACTTATATCGACAGGTTGGGCAGGAAATAAAAGAGGGAGCCTTCTACTATATAAAAGGAAAAATCCAGTCACGTGATGGCCGTTTGCAAATGATTGCACAAGAAATAAGAGAAGCAGTTGCTGAACGCTTTTGGATACAGGTGAAGAATCATGATTCGGATCAAGAAATTTCACGTATTTTAGACCAATATAAAGGCCCAATCCCAGTCATCATCAGGTATGAAGAGGAACAGAAAACAATCGTTTCTCCCCATCATTTTGTAGCTAAATCCAATGAATTAGAAGCGAAATTGAATGAAATGGTTATGAAAACGATTTATCGCTAAAAATACGGAAAATAGAAGAATTTTAAAATCAAATGTGGTATAATCAATAAGAATGTTAAAAGAAAAAGGAGCATAACCAAAATGAAACGTATTGCTGTTTTGACTAGTGGTGGAGACGCCCCTGGTATGAACGCTGCTATCCGCGCAGTTGTTCGTCAAGCAATTTCAGAAGGAATGGAAGTTTTTGGTATCTATGATGGATATGCTGGTATGGTTGCTGGTGAAATTCATCCCCTAGATGCAGCTTCAGTAGGAGACATCATTTCTCGTGGTGGTACTTTCCTTCACTCAGCTCGCTATCCAGAGTTCGCTCAACTTGAAGGGCAACTTAAAGGGATTGAGCAATTGAAAAAACACGGGATTGAAGGTGTAGTTGTTATCGGTGGTGACGGATCTTACCACGGCGCTATGCGTTTGACTGAACATGGCTTCCCAGCTATCGGTCTTCCAGGTACAATCGATAACGATATCGTTGGTACTGACTTTACAATCGGTTTTGACACAGCGGTTACAACTGCTATGGATGCTATCGATAAGATTCGTGATACATCATCAAGTCACCGTCGTACTTTTGTTATTGAAGTTATGGGACGTAACGCTGGTGATATCGCTCTTTGGGCTGGTATTGCAACTGGTGCTGATGAAATCATCATTCCTGAAGAAGGATTCAAGATTGAAGATATCGTAGAAAGCATTAAATGTGGTTATGAGTGTGGTAAAAAACACAACATCATCGTCTTGGCAGAAGGTGTGATGTCAGCAGCTGAATTTGGTAAAAAACTAAAAGAAGCTGGGGATACAAGCGACCTTCGTGTGACAGAACTTGGACATATTCAACGTGGTGGTTCTCCAACTGCGCGTGACCGTGTATTGGCGTCACGTATGGGTGCGCATGCTGTTAAACTTCTTAAAGAAGGTATCGGTGGTGTTGCGGTTGGTATCCGTAACGAGAAAATGGTTGAAAACCCAATTCTTGGAACTGCAGAAGAAGGAGCATTGTTTAGCCTTACTGCAGAAGGTAAGATTGTGGTTAACAACCCACACAAAGCCGACATTGAGCTATCTAGCTTGAATAAGAGCTTGTCATAATTTACAATTTAGTTAATAAGACCAAAAAGGTCATATATATAAAGGAGTCACAAAAATCATGAACAAACGTGTAAAAATCGTTGCAACTTTGGGTCCTGCGGTAGAAATCCGTGGTGGTAAAAAATTCGGTGAGGACGGATACTGGGGTGAAAAACTTGATGTTGAAGCTTCAGCTAAAAACATTGCTAAATTGATTGAAGCTGGTGCTAACACATTCCGTTTCAACTTCTCACACGGTGACCACCAAGAACAAGGTGAGCGTATGGCAACTGTTAAACTTGCAGAAAAACTTGCAGGTAAAAAAGTTGGTTTCCTTCTTGATACAAAAGGACCAGAAATCCGTACAGAATTGTTCGAAGGTGAAGCTAAAGAGTATTCATACAAAACTGGTGAGAAAATCCGTGTTGCAACTAAACAAGGAATCAAATCAACTCGTGAAGTGATTGCATTGAACGTTGCTGGTGCTCTTGATATCTATGATGATGTTGAAGTTGGTCGTCAAGTTTTGGTTGACGATGGTAAACTTGGTCTTCGTGTGGTTGCTAAAGATGATGCAACTCGTGAATTTGAAGTTGAAGTTGAAAACGATGGTATCATCGCTAAACAAAAAGGTGTGAACATTCCTAACACTAAAATTCCTTTCCCAGCTCTTGCTGAACGTGATAACGACGATATCCGTTTCGGTCTTGAACAAGGTATCAACTTCATCGCTATTTCATTCGTACGTACTGCAAAAGACGTGAACGAAGTTCGTGCAATCTGTGAAGAAACTGGAAACGGACATGTTCAATTGTTCGCTAAAATCGAAAACCAACAAGGTATCGATAACTTGGATGAAATCATCGAAGCTGCTGATGGTATCATGATCGCTCGTGGTGACATGGGTATCGAAGTACCATTCGAAATGGTTCCAGTTTACCAAAAAATGATCATCACTAAAGTCAATGCTGCAGGTAAAGTTGTTATCACTGCAACAAACATGCTTGAAACAATGACTGAAAAACCACGTGCAACTCGTTCAGAAGTATCAGACGTATTTAACGCTGTTATCGACGGAACTGACGCTACAATGCTTTCAGGTGAGTCTGCAAACGGTAAATACCCACTTGAGTCAGTAGCTACAATGGCTACAATCGATAAGAACGCTCAAACTCTTCTTAACGAATACGGACGTTTGAACTCAGATTCATTCGAACGTAACTCTAAGACAGAAGTAATGGCTTCAGCTGTTAAAGATGCTACTAACTCAATGGACATTAAATTGGTTGTAACTCTTACTAAGACAGGTCACACTGCACGTTTGATCTCTAAATATCGTCCAAATGCTGATATCTTGGCATTGACATTCGACGAATTGACAGAACGTGGTTTGATGTTGAACTGGGGTGTTATCCCAATGTTGACAGATGCTCCATCATCAACTGATGATATGTTTGAAATTGCTGAACGTAAAGCAGTTGAAGCAGGTCTTGTAGAATCTGGTGACGATATCGTTATTGTTGCTGGTGTACCAGTTGGAGAAGCTGTTCGTACAAACACAATGCGTATCCGTACAGTACGTTAATTAATAGAAAAATAGCCTATCGTATCAAGCTGTCTAGCCTGTATGATGGGCTTTTTTGTATATGGGAAAAGTTTTCTACTTTTGATTTAATGCAACTGTAGCTAAAGAGTAAATCGTTGCTTGTTCCATACTTTTTGTGATGTGAGTATAAATCTGATTGGTAGTCTTTTTGTCTTCATGCCCAAGCCATGACATGATAGCTTTTAAAGGGATGTTGTTTTTTTGAACGAAAATTTCATAAAATGTTTAGTTCTTATAGTGGATTACAACTAGAATAGTACGCCGAGGCTGCTAAAACATTTCTAGAAATTAATTTGTTCATATTTTATTTCAATCTACTATAATATAGATAAAAAACAACTCCCTGATGATCAAGGAGTTGTCTATGGCTAAATTAGTTTTTAGAAGCTTCTTGGAATTCTGGGTTTTTCCATGCTTCGTCAATGATAGCTTGCAATTCTTTAGCAGATGCTTGCATTTTTTGAGTTTCTGCGTCGTTCAATGGGATATTTACTGGACGAACGATACCATGTGCACCAACAACAGCTGGTTGACCGATAAAGACATTCTTAACTCCGTATTGACCTTCTTGGAATACTGAAAGTGGAAGTACTGCGTTTTCGTCGTCCAGGATTGCTTTAGTGATACGAGCAAGGGCTACTGCGATACCGTAGTATGTTGCACCTTTTTTGTTGATGATTGTGTAGGCTGCATCACGAACACCTTCGAACAATTCAATCAATTCAGCTTCTTGAACATTTTGAGTGTCTTTAAGGAATTCTTCAAGGTTTACACCAGCGATGTTAGCATGTGACCAAACAGCGAACTCAGAGTCACCGTGTTCACCCATGATGTAGGCGTGAACTGAACGAGCATCTACATCCAATTTTTCAGCAAGTGCTTGACGGAAACGAGCTGAGTCAAGTGAAGTACCTGAACCGATAACGCGTTCTTTAGGGAAACCAGAGAATTTCCAAGTTGAGTAAGTCAAAACGTCAACTGGGTTAGCAGCAACAAGGAAGATACCTTTGAAACCTGATTCAACAACTTGAGTTACGATTGATTTGTTGATAGCAAGGTTTTTACCTACAAGGTCAAGACGAGTTTCACCTGGTTTTTGAGGAGCACCTGCAGTGATTACAACAAGGTCAGCGTCTGCACAGTCAGAGTATTGAGCTGCATAGATTTTTTTAGGTGAAGTGAAGGCAAGGGCGTGACTAAGGTCAAGCGCGTCACCAACAGCTTTTTCATGCAATTGTGGAATTTCGATAATTCCAAGCTCTTGTGCAATTCCTTGGTTAACAAGTGCAAAAGCGTAAGATGAACCTACAGCACCATCTCCGACAAGGATAACTTTTTTGTGTTGTTTAGTTGAAGTCATTGTTCTAAACATCTCCTTAATTTTATTCAGGGATTTCCCCAGTTATTTTAATTCTATCACTTTTAAAAAGCTTTGTCACGAATATGCCTTGGAGTTCTTGATGTAAACGTTTTAGCTAATTTGGATACCTGAAATATGGCGGACATTATGGTATAATATTATTAATTACTAATAGTGAAATGAGGCATTTATTAATGCAGGATAGAAATTTAGTGAATGTCAATCTGACAAAGGAGATGAAGACGAGCTTTATCGATTACGCCATGAGTGTTATCGTAGCGCGGGCTCTTCCTGATGTTCGAGATGGCTTGAAACCTGTTCACCGTCGGATTCTCTATGGAATGAATGAATTGGGTGTTACTCCAGACAAACCCCATAAAAAATCTGCTCGTATTACAGGGGACGTCATGGGTAAATACCACCCACACGGGGATTCCTCTATCTATGAAGCAATGGTCCGCATGGCTCAATGGTGGAGCTACCGTTACATGCTTGTAGATGGGCATGGAAACTTTGGTTCCATGGATGGAGATGGTGCTGCCGCCCAGCGTTACACTGAGGCACGTATGAGCAAGATTGCTCTAGAGATGCTTCGTGATATCAATAAAAATACAGTTGATTTCGTCGATAACTATGATGCAAATGAACGTGAACCCTTAGTCTTGCCAGCGCGCTTTCCAAACATTTTGGTTAATGGAGCAACTGGTATTGCTGTTGGGATGGCAACCAATATTCCGCCTCATAACTTGGGAGAAACCATTGATGCGGTGAAGTTGGTCATGGACAATCCTGAAGTGACTACCAAGGACTTGATGGAAGTCTTGCCTGGGCCAGATTTTCCAACTGGTGCTCTCGTTATGGGGAAATCAGGCATTCATAAGGCTTATGAAACAGGTAAAGGTTCTATTGTCCTTCGTTCTCGTACTGAAATTGAAGAAACTAAGACTGGCCGTGAGCGCATCGTTGTAACGGAATTTCCTTACATGGTCAATAAAACCAAGGTGCATGAGCATATTGTTCGTTTGGTTCAGGAAAAACGTATTGAGGGCATCACAGCAGTTCGTGATGAATCAAACCGTGAAGGTGTTCGATTTGTTATCGAAGTTAAGCGCGATGCCTCAGCCAATGTTATCCTCAATAACCTCTTCAAGATGACCCAGATGCAAACCAACTTTGGTTTCAATATGCTTGCTATCCAAAATGGTGTACCGAAGATTTTGTCCCTTCGTCAGATTTTGGATGCTTATATCGAGCACCAAAAAGAAGTGGTCGTTCGTCGTACTCGTTTTGATAAGGAAAAAGCGGAAGCGCGTGCGCATATCTTAGAAGGTCTCTTGATTGCGCTAGACCATATCGACGAAGTGATTCGTATCATCCGTGCTAGTGAAACAGATGCGGAAGCACAAGCTGAGTTGATGAGTAAGTTTAAGCTTTCTGAACGTCAAAGTCAGGCTATTCTAGATATGCGTCTTCGTCGTTTGACAGGTTTGGAACGCGATAAGATTCAGTCTGAGTATGATGACCTCTTGGCTCTGATTGCGGATTTAGCAGATATTCTTGCTAAACCAGAACGTGTTTCTCAAATCATCAAAGAAGAATTGGATGAAGTTAAGCGTAAGTTTGGCGACCAACGTCGTACAGAGTTGATGGTCGGTGAAGTATTGAGTCTTGAAGATGAGGATTTGATTGAAGAATCGGATGTCTTGATTACGCTTTCTAATAAGGGATACATCAAACGTCTGGACCAAGCTGAATTTACTGCTCAAAAACGTGGTGGCCGCGGTGTTCAAGGTACAGGTGTTAAGGATGACGATTTTGTTCGTGAGTTAGTGTCGACTAGCACCCATGATCACCTGCTCTTCTTCACAAATAAAGGACGCGTCTATCGCCTGAAAGGATATGAAATTCCTGAGTATGGTCGGACGGCCAAAGGACTACCAGTAGTTAATCTCTTGAAATTGGATGAAGGCGAAAGTATTCAGACGATTATCAATGTTGAGTCTGAACGCAGTGATGATGCTTATCTCTTCTTTACAACCCGTCATGGTATTGTGAAGAGAACAAGTGTTAAGGAATTTGCTAACATTCGTCAGAATGGTCTCAAGGCTTTGACCCTCAAGGATGAAGATGAGTTGATTAATGTCTTGTTGACGGAAGAAGATACGGATATTATCATTGGTACCAAGTTTGGGTATGCAGTTCGCTTTAATCAATCAGCCGTTCGCGGCATGAGTCGTATCGCCACAGGTGTGAAAGGTGTTAATCTCCGTGAGGGAGACACAGTAGTTGGTGCTAGCGTAATTACTGATCAAGACGAGGTTCTTATCATCACAGAAAAAGGATATGGTAAGCGTACAGTCGCGACTGAATATCCAACAAAAGGTCGTGGTGGTAAAGGGATGAAGACGGCTAATGTGGCTGAAAAAAATGGTCCTCTATCAGGTCTCTTGACTGTGAAAGGTGATGAAGACTTGATGATTATCACTGATACAGGTGTCATGATTCGAACCAATGTTGCCAATATTTCACAAACAGGACGCTCAACTATGGGAGTTAAAGTAATGCGTCTGGATCAAGATGCTAAAATTGTGACCTTTACAACGGTTGCAGCGGCAGAAAAAGAAGAAGTTGGGACAGAAAACGAAACAGAAGGTGAAGCATAATGTCTCAAAAAAATAATAAGAAGAAAAACAAACGAAAAAATCTACTGACAAATATCCTAGCAGGATTTCTGATACTACTATCAATTGCTTTGATTTTTAATGCTAAAATTCGTGATATTTTCATAGTTTGGAATACCAATAAGTACCAAGTTAGTCAGGTATCAAAAGAAAAAATAGAAGAAAATCAGGATACAGAAGGAAATTTTGATTTTGATTCTGTCAATGCTATCTCTTCTGAAGCGGTTCTAGCTTCTCAATGGGATGCTCAAAAATTACCAGTTATCGGCGGAATTGCAGTTCCTGAATTAGAAATGAATCTGCCAATTTTTAAAGGTCTTGATAATGTCAATCTCTTCTATGGTGCTGGTACGATGAAACGCGATCAAGTGATGGGGAAAGGAAATTATAGTCTAGCTAGTCATCATATTTTTGGTGTCAATAATGCTAATAAAATGTTATTTTCTCCTTTGGATAACGCTAAAAATGGTATGAAGATTTATCTAACCGATAAGGATAAAGTTTATACTTATGAAATACGTGAAGTCAAACGTGTTACACCGGATCGTGTTGATGAAGTTGATGATAGAGATGGGGTAAATGAGATTACATTAGTAACCTGTGAAGACCTTGCTGCTACAGAACGTATTATTGTAAAAGGCGATTTGAAAGAAACAAAAGATTATTCACAAACATCTGATGAAATCCTAACAGCTTTCAATCAACCATATAAACAATTTTATTAATACAAATCAGTGAAATCCTGGATTTCACTGATTTTTTAAGCTTTTCATAAGAATAAACTTTTATGAAATACAGAAAACGCTTCCTTAATTTTAACGTTTGTGATATAATTATCAGGTAAAAAATTTTTAGGAGTTTATTATGGTTTCTTCAGAATTTATCTCAAAGATTGAATTTGCTTGCAAGAAGAAAGAAAGTCTTTATAGTCAAAGCAAATTTAAGTATGCGATTCGTTCTATGTTCGCAGGTGCATTTTTAACCTTCAGTACAGCTGCTGGTGCAGTTGGGGCTGATTTGATTAATAAAATTGCGCCAGGTAGTGGACGATTCCTCTTCCCATTTGTCTTTGCTTGGGGATTGGCCTACATTGTTTTCTTGAATGCCGAGTTGGTAACATCAAACATGATGTTCTTGACTGCTGGTAGTTTCTTGAAAAAAATCTCTTGGAGAAAAACAGCTGAGATTTTACTTTACTGTACCTTGTTTAACCTTATCGGGGCTTTGATAGCAGGTTGGGGCTTTGCTCATTCGGCAGCCTATGCAAATCTGACTCATGATAGTTTTATCTCTGGGGTTGTAGAGATGAAGTTAGGCCGTTCAAATGAATTAATCTTGCTTGAGGCGATTTTGGCAAATATTTTCGTAAATATTGCGATTCTTTCATTTGTTTTGGTCAAAGATGGTGGTGCCAAACTTTGGCTTGTGTTGTCAGCGATTTACATGTTTGTATTTTTAACAAACGAGCACATTGCGGCGAACTTTGCTTCTTTCGCGATTGTGAAATTCAGTGTTGCTGCTGACTCAATTGCTAACTTCGGTGTTGGAAATATGCTTCGTCACTGGGGTGTAACCTTCATCGGAAACTTTATCGGAGGAGGCCTCTTGATGGGTCTTCCATATGCCTTCCTCAATAAAAATGAAGATATTTATGTAGATTAAGAAAATGAGCACGATTGAGTCGTGCTTTTTTCATTTTCAAAATAAGGTAATAGCTATTTCTTATATCAAAATATAGAAAACTAATATTTGTAAACTATAACTTAAGGTGCTACAATATCTTTAATGAAACTATATGGAGGTCGCCTTATGACTCGTGATTTTAAATTTGAAACCTTACAATTGCATGCTGGGCAAGTAGTTGATCCAGCAACTAAGTCTCGTGCAGTGCCGATTTATCAGACAACATCCTTTGTTTTTGATGACACGCAGGAAGGTGCCGATTTATTTGCCTTGAGAAAACCAGGGAACATTTATACTCGTATCACCAACCCTACAACAGCTGCCTTTGAAGAAAGAATTGCTGCTCTTGAAGGTGGTGTTGGAGCTCTTGCAACAGCATCAGGTATGGCTGCAGTGACTTATACGATTTTGGCGCTTGCCCATGCTGGTGATCATGTAGTAGCGGCATCAACTATTTACGGCGGGACCTTCAATCTTTTGAAAGAAACCCTTCCTCGTTATGGGATCACAACAACCTTTGTGGACGTGGATAATTTGGAGGAAGTAGAAGCAGCTATCAATGACAATACTAAGCTTGTCTTGATTGAAACCTTGGGGAATCCTCTGATTAACATTCCTGACTTGGAAAAATTGGCTGAGATTGCTCATAAACACCAGATTCCACTCGTTTCAGATAATACCTTTGCTACACCTTACTTGATTAATGTCTTTTCTCACGGTGTAGATATTGCCATTCACTCTGCGACTAAGTTTATCGGTGGGCATGGTACGACTATTGGAGGAGTGATTGTCGATAGTGGGCGTTTTGACTGGGCGGCTTCAGGTAAATTTCCTCAATTTGTTGAGGAAGATCCAAGTTACCATAACTTGAGCTATACTCGTGATGTGGGTGCAGCAGCCTTTATTATCGCTGTTCGTGTTCAATTGCTTCGTGATACAGGTGCGGCCTTGTCACCATTTAATGCCTTTCTCTTACTTCAAGGACTTGAAACCCTTTCACTTCGTGTGGAACGTCATGTACAAAATGCAGAGAAAATTGTTGATTTCCTTGTCAACCATCCTAAGGTAGAAAAAGTTAACTATCCAAAATTAGCAGATAGTCCTTATCATGCCTTGGCTGAGAAATATTTACCAAAAGGTGTGGGCTCAATCTTTACCTTCCATGTCAAAGGTGGGGAAGCAGAAGCACGCAAGGTAATTGATCATTTAGAAATTTTTTCTGACCTAGCAAACGTGGCAGATGCTAAATCGCTTGTTGTCCATCCAGCAACAACCACTCATGGTCAATTGTCAGAAAAAGACCTAGAAGCAGCTGGTGTCACACCAAACCAAATCCGCTTGTCAATCGGTCTTGAAAATGTAGATGATTTGATTGAAGACTTGCGCTTAGCCTTGGAAAAAATTTAAAGAAAAAGAAGATAAACAGTGGGTTTCGACTCGCTGTTTTTGATTTTCCTTTAGGCATGATATAATGGTTACAGAAGTCTAGAAAGAGGAACGATATGAACGAAATCAAATGCCCCAACTGTGGGGAAGTCTTTACAGTAAATGAAAGTCAGTATGTCGAACTTCTGTCTCAAGTGAGAACAGCAGAGTTTGATAAGGAACTACATGAGCGGATGAAGCAGGAACTGGCCTTGGTTGAGCAAAAGGCCATGAATGAACAACAGTCTAAACTAGCTCAAAAAGACCAAGAAATTGCACAATTGCAGAGTCAAATCCAAAACTTTGATACAGAAAAAGAATTGGCCAAGAAAGAGGTTGAACAGACAAGCCATCAGGCCTTATTGGCTAAGGACAAGGAAGTACAGGCCTTGGAAAACCAATTGGCTACCTTGCGTTTGGAGCATGAAAATCAACTGCAAAAGACCCTTTCTGACCTAGAAAAAGAACGTGATCAGGTTAAAAACCAGCTTCTTTTACAAGAAAAAGAAAACGAGCTTTCTCTTGCTTCTGTTAAACAAAACTATGAAGCCCAGCTTAAAGCAGCCAGTGAACAGGTCGAGTTCTATAAGAATTTCAAAGCCCAGCAATCTACAAAAGCCATCGGGGAAAGTCTGGAACAGTATGCAGAGAGTGAGTTTAACAAGGTCCGTAGTTTCGCCTTTCCAAATGCCTACTTTGAGAAGGATAACAAGGTTTCTGCGCGTGGGTCTAAGGGGGACTTTATCTTCTGTGAGAGTGATGAAAATGGGGTCGAAATTATTTCCATCATGTTTGAAATGAAAAATGAAGCAGATGGAACAGAGAAGAAGCACAAGAATGCAGATTTTTACAAGGAATTGGACAAGGACCGTCGGGAGAAGAACTGTGAGTATGCCGTTTTGGTGACCATGCTTGAGGCCGATAATGACTACTTTAACACAGGGATTGTTGACGTCAGCCACGAGTATGAAAAGATGTATGTGGTCCGTCCTCAGTTCTTTATTCAGTTGATTGGGCTTTTGCGTAATGCGGCGCTTAATTCTCTAAAATATAAGCAGGAGTTGGCCTTTGTTCGCGAACAAAATATTGACATCACTCATTTTGAGGAAGACTTGGATGCCTTTAAACTAGCCTTTGCTAAGAACTATAACTCAGCTTCGACTAATTTTGGCAAAGCTATCGATGAAATTGACAAGGCCATCAAACGCATGGAAGAAGTCAAGAAATTCCTGACAACTTCTGAAAACCAACTCCGTCTAGCTAACAACAAATTAGAAGATGTTTCTGTTAAAAAATTGACCCGTAAAAATCCAACTATGAAAGCAAAGTTTGAAGCGCTGAAGGGGGAGTAGAAAGCAAAAATGAACGGTATTATTAACTTAAAAAAAGAAGCAGGGATGACCTCGCATGATGCGGTTTTTAAACTGCGTAAGATTTTGGGAACTAAGAAGATTGGTCATGGTGGGACCTTGGATCCGGATGTGGTGGGTGTTTTGCCGATTGCAGTTGGTAAGGCGACACGAATGGTCGAGTTTATGCAGGATGAGGGCAAGGTCTATGAGGGTGAAATCACTCTTGGTTATTCAACGACGACTGAGGATGCCAGTGGGGAAGTGGTCGAAGAGACACCCGTTCTGTCGCCCTTGGATGAAAAGCTTGTCGATGAAGCGATTGCTAGCTTGACTGGACCTATTACTCAGATTCCACCTATGTATTCAGCTGTTAAGGTTAATGGTCGTAAGCTTTATGAGTATGCGCGTGCTGGTCAGGAAGTGGAGCGTCCAGAACGTCAGGTGACTATTTATAGCTTTGAGCGGACAAGTCCGATTTCTTATGATGGCCAACTTGCAAGATTCACTTTTCGTGTGAAATGTAGTAAGGGGACTTATATCCGTACCTTGTCTGTTGACTTGGGAGAAAAATTGGGTTATGCGGCTCATATGTCGCACTTGACACGAACAAGTGCTGCAGGCTTACAATTAGAAGATGCTCTTACCTTGGAAGAAATTGCTGAAAAAGTGGAGGCTGGTCAATTAGACTTTCTCCATCCTCTAGAGATTGGGACAGGCGACCTTGTCAAAGTTTTCCTAGGTCCAGAACAGGCTACAGAAGTGCGCTTTGGTCGTTTTATAGAGCTCGAACAGACAGAACAAGAATTGGCTGCTTTTGAAGGAGATAAATTGCTAGCCATTCTAGAAAAACGGGACAATCTCTACAAGCCAAGGAAGGTTTTTAGATAGTCTAACTGGGGTGTAGGGAGTGTTGTTTCCCCTAGACTATCCAAATCAGACTATAAATTTTGCAAAAAATGTGATAGAATAGACGACGGATAAAAAAACGGAGGATAGCATGCAAAATAGACCAATCATTATCGGAGTGACAGGTGGTTCTGGTGGAGGTAAGACCAGTGTTTCAAGAGCCATTTTATCGCATTTTCCTGATGAAAAGATTTCCATGATTGAGCATGATTCATACTACAAGGATCAGTCTCATTTGACCTTTGAAGAGCGTGTCAAAACCAACTACGACCATCCTTTTGCCTTTGATACAGACTTGATGATTGAGCAGATTAAGGAATTGTTGGCAGGGCGTCCGGTGGACATCCCGACTTATGACTATACAGAGCATACACGGAGTAGCAAGACCTATCGTCAAGAGCCTCAAGATGTCTTTATCGTTGAGGGAATCTTGGTCTTGGAGGACAAGCGTCTGCGCGATTTGATGGATATCAAGATTTTTGTGGATACGGATGATGATGTGCGCATTATTCGTCGTATCAAGCGTGATATGGAAGAACGTGGCCGTAGCCTTGATAGCGTTATTGATCAGTACTTGGGTGTGGTTAAACCTATGTATCATCAGTTTATCGAGCCAACCAAGCGTTATGCTGATATCGTCATTCCTGAGGGAGTCAGCAATACTGTTGCTATTGACCTTTTGACGACTAAGATTGCAAAGATTTTGGAAGAAGCTCGAAACAGCAAATAATCAGATGTGGAGGCCTTGCCTCCTTTTTCTATTTTTCCCTCATAATGGTACATAAATGGAGATTTTTAGGCATATTTTTGGTATAATAATACCCATGAAAGAGCAAGAAAATGAGTAGTAGGTGGAGATGGAAAAGTATTTATCGGTAACAACTTTGACCAAGTATCTGAAAATGAAATTCGATAAAGACCCTTACTTGGAACGGGTCTATTTAACTGGTCAAGTTTCCAACTTTCGTAAACGACCTACTCACCAATATTTCTCCCTAAAAGATGACAATGCAGTTATCCAAGCGACTATCTGGTCTGGGATTTATCAGAAATTAGGTTTTGACCTGGAAGAAGGAATGAAAATCAATGTGATTGGTCGTGTACAGGTTTACGAACCAAGTGGTAGCTACTCCATCATTATTGAAAAGGCTGAGCCTGATGGGGTTGGGGCGCTTGCTATTCAGTTTGAACAACTCAAGAAAAAATTGACAGAAGAAGGCCTGTTTCAAGAGAGGTTCAAGCAACCTCTGCCCCAATTTTCTAAGAGAATTGGTGTAGTAACCAGTCGCAGTGGAGCTGTTATTAGAGATATTATCACGACCGTCAGCAGGCGATTTTCAGGTGTTGACATTGTTCTCTATCCGACCAAGGTTCAAGGTGATGGAGCAGCAGAAGAAATCGCTCGGAATATTGCGCGTGCTAATCAACGTGACGATTTGGATTTGCTGATTATTGGTCGTGGTGGGGGTTCTATCGAGGATCTCTGGGCCTTTAACGAAGAAATTGTGGTACGAGCCATTTTTGAATCTCGTTTACCAGTTATTTCTAGTGTGGGACATGAGACGGATGTGACCTTGGCAGATTTTGTGGCAGATCGACGAGCTGCAACGCCAACAGCTGCTGCTGAACTAGCAACACCTGTGACCAAGTTGGATCTATTAGCTCATTTGCAAAATCAGGAAAAACGGATGGCAACGGCAGTTCGAAATGTGCTATCTAAGAAACAAGAAGCTTTGAAAAAATGCAGTCAGTCTGTTATCTTTAGACAGCCAGAGCGTTTGTATGATGGCTATTTGCAACGCTTGGATCAGCTGCAACTGCGCTTAAAACAAAGTTTGCGAACACGGATTTCCGATAGCAACCAACTAGTCCAAGCAAGGACGCATCGACTGGTTCAATTATCACCTGTTACCAAAATCCAGCGTTATCAAGACCGTCTAGGCCAGTTGGATAAGTTCCTACGTAGCCAAATGGCGCTGGTTTATGATGCCAAGGTTGCTGAGGTGAAGCGACTTTCAGAAGCCTTGTTGATGTTGGATACCAGTCGAATCGTGGCGCGTGGTTATGCTATTGTCAAGAAAGAAGAGTTCGTTGTAGATTCGGTTGAGAGTTTGAAGAAAAAAGACCAAGTGACGCTTTTGATGCGAGATGGTCAAGTAGAATTAGAGGTTAAAGATGTCAAAGCAAAAGAAATTTGAGGAAAATCTAGCAGAACTGGAGACAATTGTCCAAAGTTTGGAAAATGGTGAAATTGCTCTGGAAGATGCGATTGCGGCTTTTCAAAAGGGTATGGTCTTGTCAAAAGAGCTCCAAGCGACGCTGGACAAGGCTGAAAAGACCTTGGTCAAGGTTATGCAAGAAGACGGAACAGAAAGTGATTTTGAATGAAGAAGCAAGAAAAATTAGCTCTTGTCGAGTTGGCCTTGGAAGATTTTTATGGAGACCAGCAGTTTGCCTCTAGTTTGCGAGAGTCTGTTCTCTATTCTATTCATGCTGGTGGAAAGCGTATTCGTCCTTTTCTTCTGTTAGAAGTTCTGGAAGCCTTGCAGGTCGCTATTAAACCTGCTCACGCGCAGGTGGCTGCGGCCTTGGAAATGATCCATACGGGGAGCTTGATTCATGATGACCTTCCTGCCATGGATGATGATGATTACCGTCGGGGACGCTTGACCAACCATAAGAAATTCGGTGAAGCTATGGCCATTTTGGCTGGAGATGCTTTGTTCCTAGATCCTTATGCCTTGATAGCGCAGGCAGATTTGCCAAGTCAGATAAAGGTAGACTTAATTGCCAACTTATCGCTTGCTTCAGGTAGTCTGGGAATGGTTGCAGGGCAAGTTTTGGATATGGAAGGCGAACACCAGCATTTGTCTTTAGAAGAACTCCAGACTATTCATGCTAATAAGACTGGAAAACTACTAGCCTTTCCCTTCCAAGCAGCTGCTATCATAGCCGAATTGGCACCTGAAATACAAGAAAAACTGAAAACTGTTGGTGAATTGATTGGGCTTGCTTTTCAAGTTAGAGATGATGTGTTAGATGTGACAGCTAGTTTTGAGGAAATTGGCAAGACACCACAAAAGGATCTACAGGCAGAAAAGTCAACCTATCCAGCCTTGTTGGGTTTGGAAGAGGCAATTGTCTTTTGTAACCAAACCTTGGATCAAGCTAATGCCAAATTAGAAGAAATTGCCCAGCAGGTTCCCTTTGAAACAGAATCGATTGTAAAAGTAGTAGAAAGTTTGAGAATCAATGGCTAAGGAAAGAGTGGATGTACTAGCTTATAAACAGGGTTTGTTTGAAACGCGAGAACAGGCCAAGCGTGGAGTAATGGCTGGTCTAGTCGTAGCAGTCCTTAACGGAGAGCGTTTTGACAAACCAGGAGAGAAAATTCCAGATGACACCGAGCTAAAACTCAAGGGGGAGAAACTCAAGTATGTCAGCCGTGGTGGCTTGAAATTGGAGAAGGCCTTGCAGGTCTTTGAATTATCAGTGGAAGGGGCAACAACGATTGATATCGGTGCCTCTACTGGAGGTTTTACTGATGTCATGTTGCAAAATGGTGCTGAGTTGGTCTTTGCAGTTGATGTCGGTACCAATCAGTTGGCTTGGAAATTACGCCAAGATCCACGAGTTGTCAGTATGGAGCAGTTTAATTTCCGCTATGCTGAAAAGACTGATTTTGAGCAGGAGCCGAGCTTTGCCAGTATTGATGTGAGTTTCATTTCCCTAAGTTTGATTCTACCAGCCTTGCACCGTGTTTTGGCTAATCAAGGTCAGGTTGTGGCTTTGGTTAAGCCCCAGTTTGAAGCAGGACGTGAGCAGATTGGGAAAAATGGTATTATTCGAGATGCTAAGGTCCATCAGAATGTCCTTGAATCTGTCACAGCTATGGCAGTAGAGGAAGGCTTTTCAGTCCTTGGATTGGACTTTTCTCCCATCCAAGGTGGGCATGGAAATATTGAATTTTTAGCGTATTTGAAAAAAGAAGAGTCAGCAGGCAATCAGGTTCTTGCTGAAATTGAAGAAGTAGTAGAGAGGGCGCATAGTCAATTTAAAAATGAATAAAAAAGAGAGACTTGAAAAAATTAGACGATTTGTGACAGATTATCAAATCGGCACGCAAGAAGAAATTGTAGAATATTTGAAAGAAGCAGGAATCACTGCTACTCAGGCAACGGTATCACGGGATATCAAAGAACTAGGTATTGTCAAAATTCCTTTGAGAGATAACACCTATGTCTATGAATTACCAAAATCAATCGTAAAAAGTTTGCAACTGGCTGAAGACAATATTGAGTCAGCTGAATTGATGGATAAGATGATCAATCTCCAAGTTATTCCTGGAAACACAGCTTTTGTAAAAGCTCAGTTAACCGAGACTTTTGCGGATAAGATTTTTAGCTGTTTAGCTGATGATAGTTCGATTTTAGTCATTGCCAGAAGTGAAAGTCTAGCTGAGGAAATCTTTGAACAAGTAAAAAATTGGTAGGTCTATATGTTACTTGAAATTTCGATAAAAAACTTTGCCATTATTGAGGCTATTTCCCTCAATTTTGAAAAGGGAATGACTGTCCTGACTGGTGAAACGGGTGCAGGGAAGTCGATTATCATTGATGCCATGAATATGATGTTGGGAGCTCGTGCGACGACAGATGTTATTCGTCATGGTGCGCCAAAGGCAGAGATTGAGGGGCTTTTCTCAGTTGAGAATAGTCGTCTTTTACAGGAAATTTTTGATGAGCAAGGTTTAGAATTAGGTGATGAAATTATCATCCGTCGGGAAATCTTGCAAAATGGTCGTAGTATCAGCCGTGTGAATGGCCAGATGGTTAATCTGTCTGTTTTGCGGGCTATTGGACAACATCTAGTAGATATTCATGGTCAACATGACCAAGAAGAGTTAATGCGCCCTCAACTTCATATTCAAATGTTGGATGAATTCGGTGACGTAGCTTTTTGGAACTTGAAAGAAATCTATCAATCGAGTTTTGATGCCTACCGTAAAATGCGTAAGCAGGTACTGGAAGTCAAGAAAAACCAACAGGAACACAAGGCACGTATCGAAATGTTGGAATTTCAAATGGCAGAGATTGAGGCAGCAAACTTGCAGGCTGGAGAAGACCTAGCTCTAAACCAAGAGCGAGAGAAGCTCCTCAACCATAAAAATATTGCGGATACACTGACTAATGCCTATAGTATGTTGGACAATGAAGACTTTTCAAGTCTGGCCAATGTTCGTTCAGCCATGAATGACATGGAAAGTGTCGAAGAGTATGATCCTGAATATCGTGAAATTTCAAGCTATCTGTCTGAGACCTACTATGTCTTAGAAGATATTAGCAAACGTTTGGAAGCTATCATTGAGGACCTTGATTTTGACGGCAATCGTCTTATGCAGGTTGAAAATCGTTTGGACCTCCTTCATACTATTACCCGCAAGTACGGTGGGACTGTAGACGATGTCTTGCTTTATTTTGCCAAGATTACGGAAGAATACAATCTCTTGACAGGAAATAACCTTTCATCTGAGGACATGGAAGCAGAGCTGAAAAAATTGGAAGTCAATCTTGTCGACTTGGCAGGTCAACTTGCCTCTGCTCGTCATGATTTGGCTCAGCAATTAGAATCTGAGATTAAACAAGAGCTTCAAGATCTTTATATGGAAAAAGCCCAGTTTCAAGTTCGTTTTAGCAAGGGCAAATTCAGTTGTGAGGGCAATGAAATGGTCGAATTTTACATTTCAACCAATCCTGGTGAAGACTTTAAACCCTTGGTTAAGGTTGCATCTGGCGGAGAATTATCTCGCCTCATGCTAGCCATTAAGTCTGCCTTTTCACGTAAAGAAGGTAAGACCAGCATTGTCTTTGATGAGGTGGATACGGGAGTTTCAGGTCGTGTAGCTCAGTCCATTGCACAGAAGATTCACAAGATTGGCCAACATGGTCAGGTTCTGGCTATTTCCCATTTACCACAAGTGATTGCGATTGCGGATTATCAATTCTTTATTGAGAAGATTAGCAATGACCATTCAACAGTTTCGACTGTTCGTCTCTTGACGGTTGAAGAGCGAGTGGAGGAAGTTGCCAAGATGTTGGCAGGTGATGATGTGACGGAAGCAGCCCTGACGCAAGCCAGAGAATTGCTGAGAAACAGGGAGAAATAAGATGACAGACTATTATGTAATTGGAGATGTTCACGGAAAAGCTGGGATGCTGGAAGACCTTCTCAAAACATGGGATGGTCAGACCCAGTTACTCTTTCTAGGGGATTTGATTGACCGTGGTGAAGATAGTCGCCGTGTTCTAGAAATGGTCAAGGACTTAGTGGACAATCAAGGGGCGATCTGTTTGTCAGGAAATCACGAGTATATGTTTTTGACTTGGCTAGATGACCCAGAAGAAAGTTATGACCACTATCGTCGTAATGGTGGAGATACAACTATTAACTCTATCCTAGGTCGTCCTTTGGATGCACCAGTTGATGGAGTTGAGGATGCCAAGCGTGTTGCTACTGAAGCAGCAGACTTGGTCGAATTTATTCGTCAAATGCCATTTGTGGTAGAGACAGACAAGTATATCTTTGTGCACGCAGGTATTGATTTGACCTTAGACGACTGGCATGAAACCACAGATTACAAGAAAGTATGGCTTAGAAAACCATTCCACGAAGCAGAAAATCATACTGGAAAAATCATTGTCTTTGGCCATACACCGGTCTATGGTTTGTTAAAGCAAGAGCGTGGTACTGCTGAGCTTTGGACTACAGAAGATGGCAAGATTGGAATGGATGGAGGAGCTGTTTATGGTGGTGTCCTTCATGGGATTGTCTTTACAGACCAAGGAATGACAGAACACCACTTTATCGAAAATGACGGCTTTGTCGCTGAAGATTAGTACTCCTAGCAGGGTATGGTCTTGTCAAAATGTCAAAAACAATTTATAATAAATAGATACCCTGAAAGGAAGAGAATCATGAACTTAGAAGAATTGAAAAAACGACAGGAGAAGATCCGTAACTTCTCTATTATCGCCCATATTGACCACGGGAAATCTACTCTAGCAGACCGCATTTTGGAAAAGACAGAGACAGTATCCAGTCGTGAAATGCAGGCCCAACTTTTGGATAGTATGGATTTAGAGCGGGAACGTGGGATTACCATTAAACTCAACGCCATCGAGCTGAATTATACTGCAAAAGATGGGGAAACTTATATTTTCCACTTGATTGACACGCCAGGGCACGTAGACTTTACCTATGAAGTTTCACGTTCGCTCGCTGCCTGTGAGGGTGCTATTTTGGTGGTCGATGCCGCTCAAGGTATTGAGGCTCAAACCCTTGCCAACGTTTATCTAGCCTTGGATAATGATTTGGAAATCATGCCAGTCATTAACAAAATTGACCTGCCTGCTGCAGACCCTGAGCGCGTGCGTACAGAGATTGAGGATGTCATTGGTTTGGATGCCAGTGAAGCAGTATTGGCTTCTGCCAAGGCTGGTATCGGTATTGAAGAAATTCTCGAGCAAATCGTAGAAAAAGTTCCCGCACCAACGGGTGATGTGACGGCGCCACTTAAGGCTTTGATTTTTGACTCTGTTTACGATGCTTACCGTGGAGTTATTCTTCAAGTACGTGTCATGGATGGAGTGGTCAAACCTGGCGATAAGATTCAGCTTATGAGCAATGGTAAGACCTTTGATGTGACAGAAGTTGGTATTTTTACTCCGAAAGCAGTTGGTCGTGATTTCCTTGCGACTGGTGATGTTGGTTATATTGCAGCTTCTATTAAGACGGTTCAGGATACTCGTGTGGGTGATACCGTTACCTTGGCAACCAATCCTGCGGCAGAGCCATTACATGGTTACAAGCAGATGAATCCTATGGTCTTTGCGGGTCTCTATCCAATTGAGTCAAACAAGTATAATGACCTACGTGAAGCACTTGAAAAATTGCAGCTCAACGATGCCAGTCTGCAGTTTGAACCAGAAACATCTCAGGCACTTGGATTTGGTTTTCGTTGTGGTTTCCTTGGACTTCTCCATATGGATGTTATCCAAGAACGTTTGGAACGTGAGTTCAACATCGACCTCATCATGACAGCTCCGTCTGTTATTTATAAGGTCAACTTGACCGACGGCGAGTCTATGGATGTGTCTAACCCGTCTGAGTTCCCAGACCCAACTAAGATTGCGACCATTGAAGAACCTTATGTTAAAGCGCAAATCATGGTACCGCAAGAGTTTGTTGGAGCAGTCATGGAATTAGCTCAGCGTAAGCGTGGGGACTTTGTGACTATGGACTATATTGATGATAACCGTGTCAATGTTATCTATCAAATTCCATTGGCTGAAATCGTCTTCGACTTCTTTGATAAACTCAAGTCTTCAACTCGCGGTTATGCAAGCTTTGACTATGAATTGTCAGAGTACCGCCCATCTAAGCTAGTGAAAATGGATATCCTTCTCAATGGAGACAAGGTGGATGCCCTTAGCTTTATCGTTCACAAGGACTTTGCCTACGAACGTGGAAAACTCATCGTTGATAAGCTCAAGAAAATCATCCCTCGTCAACAATTTGAGGTGCCAATTCAAGCGGCTATTGGACACAAAATTGTCGCTCGTACTGATATCAAGGCCCTTCGTAAAAACGTACTTGCTAAATGTTATGGTGGTGACGTTTCTCGTAAACGTAAACTCCTTGAAAAACAAAAAGCTGGTAAGAAACGTATGAAAGCCATCGGCTCAGTAGAAGTTCCCCAAGAAGCCTTTCTTAGCGTCTTGAGTATGGATGAAGAATAAGTTATCAGAAATGCCTTTCCTTGTTCATAGGAAATTTATATAAGAATCAATCGTAAAGCAGACTTAAATGGTCTGCTATTTTTATTTCTAGAACAGAAAAAATGTTTGAAATGTTTGTTTATGTGTTTGTTTTTATGTAACAAACTATAAAAACAACAAAAATATAAAAAAAGAGACAAAAAACAACAGAAAGTCATTGACAACGGTTTCATATAGTGTTATACTTATAGCATAAAGTTAATGGAAAGAAGGGAAAACCTTATGGGATTAGATCATTTCTTTGACAAAAACCTTGTGTTTTGCTTAGAAGCGGATAATCAAGAACATCTCTTTGATCAGGTTGCAACTTTATTGGAAGAACGAGAAATCGTAACGCCAACTTATCGTGAAGCCTTGATCACGCGTGAAAAGTCATTTCCAACTGGCTTAGATATGGAATTTTTGGGTAAGGATTTGCCGAATGTGGCTATTCCTCACACAGATATTGTTCATAATCTTGCCGAAAAAGTTGTGGTCGTTCGATTAGATAAACCTGTGACCTTCCACAACATGATTGCACCAGATAAGGAAGTAGAAGTATCCTTGCTCTTCTTTATTATTAACAACTCAAGCTCAAGTCAAACTAACATTCTTGCTCAGTTGATGGACTTCTTTACTGGAAATGGTCATCTTGAAGACCTATCAAAAATTTCTGAACCAGAAGCCCTCTATGCTTATATAGCTGAAGCAATCGCTTAATCTTGTCTATTAAAAATATTAAATCGGAGGAAATCCATATGATTAAAATTCTTGCTGCCTGCGGTGCAGGTGTTAACTCAAGCCACCAAATTAAAAGTGCTCTTGAAGAAGAACTTTCAAACCGCGGTTTTGATGTTCACTGTGATGCAGTCATGGTCAAAGACGTTAACGAAGATCTTATCAAAGGTTATGACATCTTCACACCAATTGCTGCGACAGACCTTGGTTTTGACCCAGGTATTCCAGTTATCGAAGCTGGACCAATCTTATTCCGTATTCCAGCTATGAGTGCTCCAGTATTTGACAATATTGAAGCAGCTATTAAAGAACACGGATTAAGCTAATTTTAATTTGTTAACATTCATATAACATAAAAAAGGGAGGAACTGTTATGGATGCAATCTTTGACCTAATCAAAAAGGTCTTTACACCCGTCTTAGATATGGGTGGTCCTGTCATCATGTTAATCATTTTGACAATATTGGCTCTACTTTTTGGAGTGAAATTCTCCAAAGCGCTTGAAGGTGGTATCAAACTTGCCATCGCTCTTACAGGTATCGGTGCTATCATCGGTATGCTAAACACTGCTTTCTCAGCGTCGCTAGCAAAATTCGTTGAAAATACTGGTATCCAATTGAGTATCACTGACGTTGGTTGGGCACCACTTGCAACAATCACTTGGGGATCTGCTTGGACACTATACTTCTTGCTCATCATGTTGATTGTCAACATAGTGATGCTAGCTATGAAGAAAACTGATACACTTGACGTTGATATCTTTGATATATGGCACTTGTCTATCACAGGTCTTTTGATTAAATGGTATGCAGACAACAACGGTGTGAGCCAAGGGGTTTCACTCTTGATTGCTACAGCAGCTATCGTACTTGTTGGTGTGTTGAAAATTATCAACTCTGACTTGATGAAACCTACATTTGATGACCTTCTTAACGCACCAAGTTCATCACCAATGACATCAACTCACATGAACTACATGATGAACCCAGTTATCATGGTTTTGGATAAGATTTTTGAAAAATTCTTCCCAGGTCTTGATAAATATGACTTTGACGCTGCTAAATTGAACAAGAAAATCGGTTTCTGGGGTTCTAAATTCTTTATCGGTTTCATCCTTGGTATTGTTATCGGTATTATGGGAACTCCACATCCAATTGCAGGTGTTGAAGATGCAGATAAATGGCGTTTGGTTATTAAAGGATGGTTGTCTCTTGGTTTGACTGCCGGTGTATCTTTGGAACTCTTCTCACTTATCGGTTCTTGGTTCATCGCAGCAGTAGAACCACTTTCACAAGGTATTACAAACGTTGCTACTAAACGTCTTCAAGGACGTAAATTCAACATCGGTCTTGACTGGCCATTCATTGCTGGTCGTGCTGAAATCTGGGCTTGTGCCAACGTACTTGCACCAATCATGTTGATTGAAGCTGTGCTTCTTTCAAAAGTTGGAAATGGTATCTTGCCACTTGCAGGTATCATCGCTATGGGTGTTACTCCAGCTCTCTTGGTTGTAACACGTGGTAAATTGCTCCGTATGATTATCTTCGGAACACTCTTGTTGCCACTCTTCCTTCTTTCAGGTACACTTATCGCACCATTTGCAACAGAACTTGCTAAAGGTGTAGGTGCTTTCCCAGCAGGTGTGAGCGAAACTCAATTGATCACTCACTCAACTCTTGAAGGACCAATCGAAAAACTTCTTGGTTGGACAATTGGTAACACTACAACAGGTGATATCAAAGCAATCCTTGGTGCTGTAGTCTTCCTTGTATTCTATATCGGTATCTTTGCTTGGTACAGAAAACAAATGATCAAACGTAACGAAGAGTACGCAGCAAAAGCAAAATAATGCGCTCCTATAAAATGTAAGCTCAATGAAAATCAAAGAGCAAACTAGGAAGCTAGCCGCAGGCTGTACTAAAGTACGGCAAGGTGACGCTGACGAAGTTTGAATTGGATTTTCGCAGAGTGTAAATTGTTGAAACTAGGTTGTCATACCTTCTAGGAGTGACAGCCTAGTTTTTTATAAACTATCAAGAAATCGGAGAAAATAATGGTAATTGAATTAAAATCAGAACAATTAAGAGTTGAATTTAACAGTTTTGGTGGGGCTCTTTCTTCTATAAAAGATACCGAGGGACTTGAGTATTTGTGGCAAGGGGATGCTACTTATTGGAGTGGACAAGCTCCCGTTCTCTTCCCCATTTGCGGTTCTTTGAGAGAGGATACAGCCCTCTATATAGATGAGAAGGGACAAGAAAGCAAAGGAAACATTCCTCGTCATGGTTTGGTTCGCAAGAAAGACTTTGAATTAGTTGAACAGACAGACAAGAGTGTAACTTTTGCAATTGAAGACGATGAGAATAGCTATCAAAATTATCCTTACCATTTCTGCCTAGAAATCACTTATATCCTTACTGGAAAGACAGTACGGACTCAATACAAGATCTTTAATAAAGAAACTAGCAAGGTCATGCCTTACTTTATTGGTGGACATCCAGGATTTAATTGTCCTCTATTTGATGATGAAGTCTATGAAGATTACTATTTAGAGTTTGAGAAAGAGGAGACTTGCTCTGTTCCACGTCCTTTCCCAGAAACTGGTATGTTGGATTTCCAAGATAGAAGTCCATGGCTAGAGGGGAAAAAGGAATTAGATCTTAGTTATAATCTTTTCAGTACAGATGCAGTTACCTTAGATGAATTGCAATCTAGAACAATTGCCCTTCGCTCTCGTAAACATGATAAGGGATTGAAAGTGCACTTTGCAGAGTTTCCAAACCTCATCATCTGGTCAACCTTGAATAAAGGTCCTTTTATTGCTTTTGAACCATGGTCTGGCTTGTCAACATCCCTTGAAGAAGGAGATCGTCTAGAAGATAAGAAGAATGTTCGTCTCCTAGAACCTGGTCAAGTGGATCAAATTGGTTTTGATATCGAAATTTTTTAGTTAAAAAACACAAAAACAAACATTAACTGTTGACTTTTTCAGGAAATAGGAGTATATTATGTTTGTAAGCAACAAATGATGTTTGTAACAAACAAACAATCACTTGTTATATTCTCTTTCGTGGAGAAGGATTATTTCTGGGAAACTGGTTTCCTAAACTTGAATAAGGTGTCATTCATCTCATTCAATCCAATTTGTCAATAAACTGCTAGAAAGCTGTTGTAGGTAAACTGTTAACTATAAAAGGTTTTACTAGCCTAGAAAAATAAAAAGGAGTATACAATATGTCTATTGTTATCGGTGCAGATGCTGCAGGTTTGAGATTGAAAGAAGTTGTGAAAGACTTCTTGGAAAAAGAAAACTTCCACGTTGTGGATGTTACAGCTGAAGGTCAAGACTTTGTTGATGTAACTCTTGCTGTTGCTGCAGAAGTAAACAAAGAAGAACAAAACCTTGGTATCGTGATTGATGCTTATGGTGCTGGTCCATTCATGGTTGCAACTAAGATCAAAGGAATGGTTGCTGCAGAAGTATCTGACGAACGTTCAGCTTATATGACTCGTGGACACAACAACTCACGTATGATCACTATGGGTGCACAACTTGTTGGTGATGAATTGGCTAAAAACATCGCTAAAGGATTTGTTAACGGTAAATACGATGGTGGACGTCACCAAATTAGGGTCGATATGTTGAACAAAATGTGCTAATTAGATTACAGTAAGAAAGGTAAGTTAAAAATGAGAATTGCAATTGGATGTGACCACATCGTAACAGATGAAAAAATGGCGGTTTCAGAATTTTTGAAATCAAAAGGATATGAAGTTATTGACTTTGGTACATATGACCATACACGTACTCACTACCCAATCTTTGGTAAAAAAGTAGGGGAAGCTGTAACTAGTGGTCAAGCTGATCTTGGGGTATGTATCTGTGGTACTGGTGTTGGTATCAACAATGCTGTAAATAAAGTTCCAGGTGTTCGCTCTGCCTTGGTTCGCGATATGACAACAGCCCTTTATGCTAAAGAACAATTGAATGCCAACGTTATCGGTTTTGGTGGTAAGATTACTGGTGAATTGCTTATGTGTGATATCATCGAAGCTTTCATCCATGCTGAATACAAACCATCTGAAGAAAACAAGAAATTGATTGCGAAAATTGAACACCTTGAAAGTCACAATGCTCAACAAACAGATGCAAACTTCTTCACTGAATTCCTTGAAAAATGGGATCGCGGAGAATACCACGACTAAGAGGTGACCAATGATTTTAACAGTCACAATGAACCCATCCATTGATATTTCTTATCCCTTGGATGAGTTGAAGATTGATACTGTCAATCGTGTGGTGGATGTAACTAAAACTGCTGGTGGTAAAGGCCTCAATGTTACTCGCGTACTTTCAGAATTTGGAGATTCTGTTCTTGCTACTGGTTTAGTGGGTGGCAAACTTGGTGAGTTTTTAGTTGAAAATATTGATGATAATGTTAAGAAAGATTTCTTTTCTATTCAGGGAGAAACTCGTAACTGTATCGCTATTCTTCACGGAGACAACCAAACAGAAGTTCTTGAAAAAGGTCCTGAAGTATTGGAACAGGAAGGTCAAGACTTTTTGGAACATTTCAAAAATCTCCTAGAGTCAGTTGAAGTAGTAGCTATCTCAGGTAGTCTGCCAGCTGGTCTTCCAGTTGATTACTATGCGAGCTTGGTAGAGCTTGCTAATCAAGCTGGCAAGCCTGTTGTCTTGGACTGCTCTGGTGCGGCTCTTCAGGCGGTTCTTGAATCACCACATAAACCGACAGTCATCAAACCAAATAATGAGGAATTATCTCAGCTTCTTGGAAGAGAAGTTTCTGAGGATTTGGATGAATTAAAAGAAGTACTTCAAGAACCTTTGTTTGCAGGTATTGAATGGATTATCGTTTCACTTGGTGCCAACGGTGCCTTTGCCAAACATGGTGACACTTTCTACAAGGTCGATATTCCTAGAATTCAGGTGGTAAATCCTGTTGGATCTGGAGACTCTACTGTAGCAGGAATTTCTTCAGGACTTCTTCATAAAGAATCGGATGCAGAATTACTCATCAAGGCAAATGTCCTTGGTATGCTCAATGCTCAAGAAAAAATGACTGGTCATGTCAACATGGCCAACTATCAAGCTCTATATGATCAATTAATAGTAAAAGAGGTATAAAATGGCTTTAACAGAACAAAAACGTGCACGCTTAGAAAAACTTTCTGATGAAAATGGTATCATCTCAGCTCTTGCATTTGACCAACGTGGTGCTTTGAAACGCCTCATGGCTCAACACCAAACAGAAGAACCAACTGTGGCTCAAATGGAAGAACTCAAAGTCTTGGTAGCGGATGAATTGACTAAATACGCTTCATCAATGCTTCTTGACCCTGAATATGGACTTCCAGCGACTAAAGCTCTTGATGAAAAAGCTGGTCTTCTCCTTGCTTATGAAAAAACAGGTTATGATACAACAAGCACAAAACGCTTGCCAGACTGCTTGGATGTTTGGTCTGCAAAACGTATTAAAGAAGAAGGTGCAGATGCAGTTAAATTCTTGCTTTACTATGATGTAGATAGCTCAGACGAACTTAATCAAGAAAAACAAGCCTACATCGAACGTATCGGTTCTGAGTGTGTGGCTGAAGATATCCCATTCTTCCTTGAAATCCTTGCTTACGATGAAAAAATTGCTGATGCAGGTTCTGTAGAATACGCGAAAGTAAAACCACACAAAGTTATCGGTGCTATGAAAGTCTTCTCAGACCCACGCTTTAACATTGATGTCTTGAAAGTAGAAGTTCCTGTTAACATTAAATATGTTGAAGGTTTCGCTGAAGGTGAAGTGGTTTATACACGTGAAGAAGCAGCAGCCTTCTTCAAAGCTCAAGATGAAGCAACTAACTTGCCATACATCTACTTGAGTGCTGGTGTATCAGCTAAACTCTTCCAAGATACTCTTGTATTTGCTCATGAATCAGGTGCAAACTTTAACGGTGTTCTTTGTGGCCGTGCTACATGGGCTGGATCAGTTGAAGCTTACATCAAAGATGGTGAAGCAGCAGCTCGCGAATGGCTTCGCACAACTGGTTTTGAAAACATTGACGAACTCAACAAAGTTCTTCAAACAACAGCAACTTCATGGAAAGAACGCGTGTAAGAAAGTCCTTCTAGTTTAGGAACATTAATCTAAAAAATTTTTAAAAAAGTTACATGTAAGTGGTAAGAGTTTTTAGAAAATCAAATAATTCAATATTTTTAGGAGAACAGAGAAATCTGTTCTCTTTTTTGTTCGCTTAAAATTCTATTTGAAAGGAGTTCAATGATGATAGGATTAGAGATTGTAATGAATTTAGACACGTTAGAAATCTTTGACGTTATCGATCATGATGAGAGTGGAAATAGCGAACAAGCGCCTAAAACCATCCAATTAAGTTTGTTTGACTCAATGACGTGCATTTGACAGAAGGAGATAAATCAGGATGGACAGAGAAGCGCTATACAATGAATTAATTCAAAGCGAACCATTAGGTTTCATTGATCCATTCTCAGATCTTGGGGAGTTTGACCCTCTTCAGCTGAAATTTAAACAACCCGTAAAAGACTTAGTGAATCGATATTCAGGACAACCTTACAGCTTGGCCTGGCAACATAAAATTATGGAAATGCGGAAGTTGTTTATTGCCTATCAGATAGCATTAAATGAAGAAGATAAGCAGATAAACTTTCAGCGAAGAACAAGAAGCGAAGAGTCCAAAGAACATGCTACTACTATTGTAACAACATATTTGAAGTTGGGATTTAGTTTTAAAGAAATTGAGAAGCGTGTTTCTTTATCTTACAAACAACTTCGTCGAGGATGGAGAAGAAGTGATCACATCATGACAAATAGTCCTGAATTTTATAGCAAAAGGGACTTATCCGAAGGTTACTGTTTACCGAGTAAGAAGCTACCTAAAAGTATGAGAATAAATGAGAGATAGAAAATGGAAATGGGTATTTGTAGACGATGTTCTTGCAACTGGGTTACACCTTGCATCAATGAAAAGTATGGTCCTTGTTGGTGGGTAGATAAAAACAGAACGCTGTGTAGTCACTGTTTTTATGGATTTAATGATGAATCTTGTCAGACAAAAGTTTATTACAGACCAGGTTGTTATCAGAAGAATTATTGAATAAATGAGAATGAACATAGGAGGAAAGAACTATGAAAAATACAGACTGGAAAAAAATTACACAAAGACCCCTTACTAGCGAAGAAAAAAAGGAATACGGAGATGAAATTGAATTCATGTGGGATGGGAAAATCCCTGAATTAGACGAAGAGGTTCTTGTTTACACAAGTGAAAGTGAAGAAGTGTATACAGATATCTGGGTTGATTTTAACGATGGTATTGGTTTTGAAAATACTTGTAGTAGTGTTATTTATTGGATGAGTTTTCCAAAACCGCCTGAAATCAAGGAGTAAGGATATGAAATAAAAGCCATCTCAAAAAGGAATTTGTAAACGTATGTGCTTGCTACTGGGTAACATCTTGTACCAATAAAAAGGAGGATTGATATGGATGAAGAAGATATTAAATTGTTTAATGCTGCTTTTTTGTGTCTGGGAATAGTAGGGGTAATAGTTATCGCTTTGATAGCTTTCCAACCTGATGGTTATCAAAGATTCTTAAAGTTTATAGAAATAACTTCAGAGGGCTTTGAAAAATTTTCTAATATCATGAACGAATTACTTTCGTTCTGGAATTGATTTATCGAATTGGCTTGAGAGAGATTGGGAATTTGCAGGTGCTGAGAATAGATTATCTCACGGAAAAAAGAAAAAAGCCCAATTGGGTAGGAGGAACTTATATGCTTAATAACTTTAGAACAGCGAGTGCTTATGCAAGCGCTCGTAGACAACAAAAGACTGCTCAAAGAAAAGTCTTCTGGGATAGTTTTGGGGAAATCACTCCTAGCGAGTGGGCAAACGCCAAGCTATCTGGAGAGGTTGAAATTGGGGTTTCAAACGATAGCATCAAGGGTAGAGAAAACCTTCCTAGATTGGATTACAAGCTAGGTTGGTTGCCAAACGGACATCGTTACCGTTTAGGTGCTAAAAAGAAACCAGTATCAAAGATTATGCCTTTCCAACCACGGAAAGACGATGACGATCTTCTGAGCGCAGAAGAGTTCGAGCGGCTGTTAAGTACACTTTAAAAAGTATTCTGTTGTTAATTTATTTTAAAAGCCTAGAAATAAGCAAGAAGGAAAATATGATTTTGTTATTTATTATATTATTTGTTGTAGGAGTGTGCATTTCATTCAGTAGAGTATTGATCATAGCTAAAAATACAGACATTAGACTTGGATGGAGTGGTGAGAAAGATTTCTTTTTGTCTCTAAGTCCTTTGGAATGGGGGTTAAGTCTCTTTTTAATTATTGTAGGAGGGGGAATGATTTACCTATCGTGTAAGGAGTTGTTGCCGTATCTTATAGGTTCATTTGAGTTGAAATAGGAGGCATAGTATGACAGTATTGTATTATTATCTTTTTATAAACAAGGGTATCTTGAAATCAATAAGAGAGAACATTCTTTATTCTAAGAGTGTATGGAAAGTGCTAGTAAATATCATTTATGGAGCTATCTCGTTTAATGCTATCCCTTTATCTTATTCTTGGTTTTTAGTATATCTCAACAACTGGATTGCTATGTCGTCAGTTAGTTCGGGAGTTATTGAGAATAAAGTAATGGCGTTCATGCTGCTATGCTTTTTAGTTATCTCTTTCATTGATATAGTCGGTTTGCTTCTTATCACAGTACTAGGAACTGTAACTTTAGCTTTTATGATACTGGCAAGATTCTTTGACGAACTATTTGACAGAGAACGACAGAACGAGAATAGAAAAAGACTTAAACATATACATAAATCATTGACTAAGTAGATTGGAGTTTAAATAGGAGGTATAGTATGACAGTATTAAATCTACATAAAAAAGAGTGCCTAGAGATTGCTAAAAGGATTTTGGATTGGAATTTTATCAATCCAATTTTAGTCAAAACGAACTCACGCAGCCACATGGATACTCTAATGATTATAGACGGAAAAAAACTAGCTGAAAAGCTAGAGTTGGAAATCAAGAGCAGTCTGGAAAGGAGTGACTTATCGAATAGCTATCTTGTAGAGTTTGATTTTGATAACCCAAATTTACAAAGCGATAGCTTATTCTTTGAGAAAATAATTGAATCAGCAGTTTTTTATCAAGTTCCAGAAAGTATTTCTGAAGCTAATAAGGATTTACAATGGTTCAAAAAAGTTATCGAGGGGAACGAATACTCAAAAGAGGGATTGAGGCAAGCGTTTGGAATAGTCGAGGTCAATCCAAAGTTAAATTTACAATCTTTAGACCTTGTGATTGCGTCACCGATTGAAGTGGAAACTGTTTTCCTAAGACGGACAACAAACACTGAGGTTGGGCGATTTCAGCAGTACATATTACCACATGAAAGAGGTTTTGAACCATCTGTCGAAATTAGAAAACATTATATAACAAAACAGTTTGAGCGAAAACACCAAGTTCAAATTCTTTCAACAAAAACAATTACAACAAAAAAGATGTTATCTAATGGATACACTTCCAATAACTTTATTGTCAAGGCGATCCTTGAACGTATTTTAAAGGAAATCGAGAACACTATTGAATATCAGACAATGGCTGGATTGACTGAAGAGCAATACGACTTTGTGAATTGGGCAATGCAGATTGCAAAAACCGTAGATGAACATATCCGTCAGTTTGATAATTTGTGTTATACAAAGGAAGAGCTAACGGATATGACCGATATATCTAGTAGCATGACAGATAAAAAAGAAATTGTTTACTTAATTGAATTTGACGGTATCTTTAAATACTTGGTTAAAGCTGAACGCTTGCAGAAAATCCTTGCTGACGGTAGCCTTTTAGGTCAGAAAGAAGAGATTGAACTGAAAGCAACAAGCACTGGTCTGGAAGTGAAAGATACAGACATTGAACACTTAGAACAATCGTATAGTGCTTTGACTATCAACGCAGTACCACTCTATTACTAAAATATTGATGATTAGCGCTTTTGGAAATATATTTTATAAGTGTATTTGACTTCAAACTATAACTAGTGAAGGGATACGAGAGACCTAAAAATCATGAAAAAGATTGATTTATTAAAATGCTTATCCATCATCACAAAAGATGGGTTAAGAACACAAAAATTTAAGAATAGCCATCTACAACTTATCTCTTCAGCTGAAGAAGGAAGACGAGGGTCTGTATTTGCGTATCGTTCAAAAGCAAATATGGTGAAGGCACGTGGTGTTGTTTTAACCTCTGTCGAATCATTGTTGGAGAACCAGGATCAGTTTACACACTGGACGCCTAACGTATATTGCTATGGAAGCTATAGTGATCCTGGACGACGGATTACACGTGGCCACTCTGAAGATAATCTTAGACAGATTAACACCTTCTACATTGACTTTGATATTACCTCTTCAGCTGAAGAAATGACGACAGGAGATATTTTAACTGCTTCCCTGGAGTTAGGTTTTATGCCGACGTTGATTCTAAAATCTGATAAGGGATTTCAAGCCTATTTTGTCCTCTCAGAATCAGCTTATGTTACAGTTCATTCCCAATTTCGAGTGGTAAAGGTGGCTAAAGCTATCTCTCAAAATTTGAGAAATTACTTTGCTCAAACTTTACCAGTAGATTTGACTTGTAACCATTTTGGGATTGCTCGTATTCCTCGAACTGATAACGTTGAATTCTTTGATGCTGACTATACCTATTCATTTCAGGAGTGGTTAGATTGGTCAATGAAGCAATCAGACCTTCCCTTCCCAAGTAAAAAGCCAAATTTGACGGTTATTTCAGGTTCTGAAGGGGTAAAACAGATTGATGAACCCTGGTATCAATTGTTGATGAGAGAGGGAAATATCAAGGGTGGAAAAGCCTTGATGGGAAGAAACAACGTTCTTTTCACGCTAGCTTTAGCCAACTTCTCTTCAGGAATCGATCAGGAAGAGTGTGAGGAGGTTCTTTCTAGTTTTAATGCGAATCTAGACGAACCACTCTCTTCAGCTGAATATCATAAGATTATCACAAGCGCCTACTCAGGAAAATATGAAGCTGCTAGTCGTGACTATGTGATGACTTTATGTAAAGCATGGGTCAATCAGGAACTCAAGGCTTCAGATCTCTTTGTGAAGCAACGTTGGTACAAGTTTAAGAAGAAACGTACTGACAGGAAGAATAGTCATCTCTATGAATGGAAAACAGACGTAATGGCCTATTTAGAAGGTTTCTATCAATCTGAGGATCCATTTATCCAGACGACGAAAAAAGAGATACGAGAGAAGTTGAACATTCCTGAGCGTTCATTGGATAAAGTATTGAAGGCTCTCAAAACAGAACAAAAGATCTTCTTCACAGTCAAACACGGCCGTGGAGGAGGCATCAGATTAGCCTCTATCAAAGCAATCTTGCTTTCCCTTATCAAGGTGAAGAAAGAACGTCAGGAGGCTTATATGGCCAATATTGCTGCTTTCTTTGAAGAAAGTATAGAGTTCACTCAGAGAGTGATAGAAAGGGTTAAAGATGGGTTTAAACAAACACAACAACTATCTCTATTTGAACTTGATATTGGATAATTTTAAAAACCCGTCAACTGCCTTACATTTATATCTACGATTATTACAAGGATATACATGTATATAAAATAATCTATGGAGGAATGATATGATTTTGATTTTAGCTGGACTATTTAGTCTTATATTTGTTGGAGGATCCTTATTAGTTTTCTCACTTATAGGGATTCGTCAACGAGTTCGTTTAGAAAACGGATATGATTTTGAATTAGAGACAGATCTATTGGCAATGGTTGGCGAAAATAGAAAGTGAGAAGAAGAATGAAGTATGTAATTTTCAGTTTTGAATTAGGTGACTATATTTGTAATGGGGAGAATAAAGTTTTAGTTTTTGATACCTTGGGACTAGCTTTTCAGTATCTTCAAAAACATTACCGTAAACCACTTCCTGAACAAAGAAAAAAGAGATTGATTCACTATCCTGATGTGTATCAAGCTCCGTTTAGACTTCTAAAAGTTTGTTAGGAAGGGGAAAGGTCGATGTCAGAGTTATTCAAAATTATTCGAGGCTATTACCTAACAGGGGTTGGCCAGGAACCATTGGCTTATTATTTTAAACTTTCATCGGATAACTTAAAATTTGAGTCTGTTTCTGCAGGTGATGTCGCTTTAACTTTTTATCAAAACGAGGAGAGTATTTCTAGCATTCCAGCGATTATTAGAGTAGATAGTGTTATCTCGAATGATAAAATGATTTCAGATTACCTGCAGGAGGAGTTGAGAGATCATTATCCAATGTTACCAATTGTCCGTGTATTGGATTCCGAGGAATTTGATCCTTTGCTGTTTCAAGAAGTGATGACAACGTTCACTAACTTGAAATCAGAAATAAAAGAATTGGCCAAGATTGATTATGTTCAAGGTTCCATATTTGATTTTATGGATGAGGAGGAAATAGGATGAGAGAGATTTTTAGACACGTTAAGTTAGCTCTAGGGGCTATTCTTGTCATTTTAGTTGTGAGTCTCGCAGTTCTAGGAGGGTATAGGGTGTATAAAGATCATTTTATCTTAGATTACGATCCTCACCTTACTCAGAAGGAATACCAGAATACTGTACTTGATCAAAATGTAAACCTAGTATTTTATAAAAAAGATTGTCCTTACTGTCAGGTTGGAAAAAGTGTAGTTGTAGATGCAGCCAATAAAGGTTCCTATCCAACATTTTACATTGATACTCAGACAGAAGAAGGTCAAAAGTTGGTAGAAAAATACCAGGTTGAAAAAGCTGCAACTATCATCAAGATTCGTAAGGGAAAAATAAAGAAATATCTATATGCTTCAAGAGATTCAGAGGAAAAGATTGTAGCAGATGAGAAGAGTATTCAGGAGGCCATAAATGACTAAAAGGGTAAAGCTAAGTAAATGGGCCGAGACAGCTTTTCAAAATGATTGGGAACTATGGCGTACTAGGACAAATGAAGGAATGGTTGTTTTAGGAAAATTATCAGATGGAACGTTTACCCTACATCGTTTTAATGATGAGGGAGGAAGACTAACACATATTTCGCAAGATGAGGCTCTTTGGTTGACATTGGATTTGGCACCTGAAAAGTTAGGTTGTATTTAAGGAGGTAGTATGTATCAAATTTTAAATGCTATTGCGCATGGCGTGGTTGGAACTTTCTTGATTGCGATCTGGTTCGTACCGCTCTTCAAGATAACTATATGTGATAACTTTGGAAATGAAATCAAAACGAAAAGGTTGCCATTAGCCTTCTTAATGTTACTAAAAAGTGTTTGGCCGAAAAGTAAGGTTTCATTTATTTGGAAAGGATATAAGAGGCATGAGAAACGGAGGTAAGGCACTGGTATAAAAACAAAAATTTACATAGAGTAGAAAGGATATATCCATTATGATAGATACAATTAAACGCTGGATTGAAAAGATAAAATCTAGCCCAATTTTGAAGCCATTTATTAAGACTAAAGTTTGGTTTCAAGAGAATATTATTAAGAGAAAACTAGTCATTTTCTCAATGTTATTTTTGACCTGGTTAAGCCTTTTGATGGGAGCGATTTTCTCACCACAAAGACAAACATATACCTCAGAACAACTCAAAACAAAGCAGATTTTTGCGAATGGCAGTGGTGAGATGAAACTTGTCAGCCAGGAATATTCACCAGATACTGGAATTATTGTTTTACAATTTGAGACGAAAGATGCTACGACTTCGATAGATCGGGGTATCGATGCCAAACGATTGAAATGGAAACTCTATGCGCAACATAAAGACTCAAAAATAGAGATGGATGTTGTGCCAATCATTGATAATAAAGTATCAGTTATTATTAAAGGAGTTCCGAAAAATTTTGGTGCATTTGCGATCGATGTGACGAATCAGACAGTCTCTTCTAGCTCAATTGATGTGAATATTTCATCGCCATCCAGTGATTCTAAAAAGGTTTCTCAGAAGAAATCTGGAGAAGAGGACACTGTACAATTCTTTGTAACTCCTCAAAATCCTCAGCTTGAAATCAAAGCTATTGAAGTTGTCTCCAGAGAAGAATTTACTCTTCAGGAAATCGAAAAAGAGATCAATTTCCAGAATGAACAGTCTCAAAAATTGACAACATCAATTTCTCAATTGAAGGAATCTATTGAAGATGATAACTCACGAAAAGCGAGTCTTCAAGCAGAAGCAAAATATCTAACAGGTGATGATCTTGAAGCCAATCAAAAGAATATTGCTACGCTGGATACAAACATCGAAACGAAGAATAGAACTATTGAAACAGCCTATAAAAACATTGAAAAGTTGAAGGCTAAATTGGAGTCTTTGGACAAGAAAAAACAGGCAGTCAAAGATGGAACATTTGAATTTTCAAACCCTATTGAAACTGTAGAAATGAATTAAAGGAAGGAGATAATTATGGGATATGGAGATGCACTTATGGATTGGCAATCTGGCGATAAGTTAGAAATTGGAGAACATTCAATGATGCTGACGAATATTCCTACAGCTCGATTAATTGATGAGTATCCTATAGGAAGTAGAGTAATAGATAATGAATATATTGGCAAAATAACCCAGTATTTTAAGAATACAAGAGGGCAAATTTATATTGCTTATGAAGTTATAGGATATGTAGAAAAATGATGCGAAACGATTATATTTTAATCGCTATCGAAACTGTAGAAATGAATTAAAGTGAGGTAAAATAAAATGAAAAATTTAATTAAAATGGTAAAAGAAACTGATAAATTGGGATATAAATTATCTGCAATTTGTGGAGTGAATTGGCTTATTAGACAAGTCTTTAAATGGCAATATTTATTTTTTGTAATGGTCACAGGCGCTGTTTTTCTAAAAGAAGCTTCCGTAATACTTGAGGTTAATCCAAGGATTTTTGGAACAATGATAGATTTGATTTTTTTATGTGCGCCTTTTACGAAGTTACTTTTAGGGGATGAAATGCGATTTATGAAAATGTTCATAAGAAATATTATACTTGCCCTTATTTTTACAGCTGCATTAGAAAAACCAATACAAGAAAATGAATTATCGTTTTGGATTTTAGCCACAATCTTTAGTATCGGTATTTATTATTTCACGAAGTGGTTTCAAGCAAAACTTTTTCAGCGTTATCTATTCAAAAATATCTTAAACAAGGACTACCTTGGAATTCGAAAATTAAAAGATAAGTTGCCTCCTAAAATCAATCTTTTTACGGATGCTGATGAAGGTGATGCAAACCAACGAATGATTACGATTAACCAGCGAGCAGTGAAAAAGGATTATCAAGATATTGTAGAATTAAGTTTTTTGAATAGAGAAAAACGGACAGGTATTTCCTATCATAGAAAATCATGGAATGGTTCTGAAGCTCCTCTTGAAAGAAAATTTGTAGATATTGAAGAATGGTATCATCCAGTATTTAGTGTCTTCCCATTTGGAAAAAAACATGATTTTTATTTCAGGCTGATTCAATTTGATGTAAGTAAAAAGAGTGCGTTTTCTATGAAAGGCGAGTTTGTGTTTACCAATAAATAGCAGTCAAAAATCTCCTTAATTTTTGAATTAAGGGGATTTATTTTTTATGATTGTCCCTTTAAAAAATAATTTGAGATTTTCGATTACAATAGGATCAATTAAATAAAAAGGAGAAGTAATCATGGCTAAAAATGATTTAACAAAAATTGATAATCAACTGGAAGAGGCAAAGAAAAGAGTTGCCCTTTTGGAAAAGGAACGTAAAGAAGCAGAAGAGAATCTTCAAAAACAAATTGGTAAAATCTATGTTCAAATTCAATTGAAGAAAAATAAAAATCAGTCGTATGAATCAATTCTTGAAGAGTTAAAAATGGAATTAAACCTCATCAAAGAAGATGAAAAAGAACAACGTTTAGCAGCTAAGAAAAATCGTGAAGAAGGAAACTTTCCAGCTGAAGATCAGTCTTAATTTTTGAGTTTTTAACTTCTAAATGAAGTCAAAAACGGTGTAAGCAAAAGTGTGTAAAAAGGAAAAACAGTGTAAGTATAACACCTATAAAGTGTGTAAAGGTAAGTATAGTATGTGTGTGTTAGTAGGTGAAACCGAGAAAATTACCGGTACCGGAAACGTTGATACTATCAACATATCACGGAACGTGATATCAGTTTCCCTTATGCTCTTTTCTACCACAACACACCTAAAAAGGACCTTAGTCCCTCTGTGTGTGTTAGTGTGTTGAAAAACCGCAAAAATAGAACCGTATCGGTTCGTGATGTTGCGAGGTTGAAGTTTTCTTTTTTGCTTCTTTTTGCTTTTGCTTCGACAAAAGAAAAAAGAAGGGCGCTGTTTTTTAGAAAGGAAAATTTAAAATAATGGCAAATACAAAACAAAATCGAATTGAGATTAGAGGGCTTACTGATGATGAAATTAATTATCTAAAATCTCTTGCTAAGAAAAATAAAGCCAAGTCATTTAATGATTTTCTGCTCTCAATCTGTCGTGAAAAAATTGAGTACGGAAAATTTAATCGTGCTCAAGATTTGTATATGGCACATTTAGAAAATATGAAATTAGCTTCTGACCATGTTCTGGAACAAATGAAAAAACAGACAAGGGTACTCTCAGAATTTGAAAAAAAAATGGATCGCTATGGCAATCATATTTCACGTTGGTTAGAGTATGAAGGGGAGGTGGAAAGTGATGACTAAAAATTTTTTAATTAGAAATGTTCCTGATGATATGTTTGAACAACTTCAGGCTATTTCAAAAAAATATAACTATCCAAGTTTCAATGAGTTTATGTTATCGCAAGTTCAAAATATCGTAATGAATGACGGATTGAATTTGTACAATAATCAATTTGCGGAAACATTATCTGATATCAAAATACAACAAAGTCAGATTTTAGAATTGATGTTGAAGAATGATATTTCTCTTTCAGCTTTAAATGTTAAACAAGATATTGTAAACGAACTAACCACAAATTGGTTACATTTTATGGATGATGTATCTGCACTTGAAGCGGAACGACGGTCAGGTGGTGTTTGAAAATGAAGAAGAATAAATCTCTGTTCATCATTCTCATTTTTCTTGCGATCTTTATCGTACAACCTAACAATTTTGATGCTATCAAATCTGGCTTGACACAAAATGATATCCCGACTCAATTGAACATAGCCGATTCAGCTGAAGAAAAAAATTCCAACTCAAATTTGAATCTTACTCTGAAAAATGATGATTTGAAATCGAAGGAGTATGATGGAAAAAATCAAGTGATTGTCATCAATGAAAAATCACAATTTACAAAAAGCGAATTGAGTTTAGAAAATGGCAGCTGGGAAAAATATTCTAATCTAGATTTTTTAAATCGTGTAGGAATTGCTGAAGCGATGTTGGGAAAAGATTTGATGCCAACTGAAGATAGAGAATCTATTTCGTCTATCACGCCAACAGGATGGAAAAATAAAAAAATAATTTTCAACGGGAAAGAAGATTATTTATATAATCGTTCTCACTTAATCGGTTTTCAATTAAGTGGAGAGAATGCGAATGCTAAAAATTTATTTACAGGTACACGTGCTTTAAATGCAAATTTTGAAGATGAACAATCATCAATGGTTTACTATGAAAATAAGATTGCTAACTACATAAAAAATACGAATCACCATGTCCGCTATCGAGTAACTCCTATATTTAGAAATGTGGAATTAGTTGCTAGAGGAGTTCGTATGGAAGCACAGAGTATTGAAGATGATGAGATCTCATTTGATGTATATATCTTTAATATTCAACCAGGATATAAAATCAATTATTTGACAGGATCATCTCAGAAAAATTGAGGAGGGAAAAATGAATCCAAGACTTAGCTTATATTTTAGCGAAGAAACACATGAAAAATTTAAGGAAATAAAATCCTACTTGAAAGAATCGTCTGCTTTGCAGAAACAGTATCGAAATAATTCAGCAACGCTCGTTACTTTGATTGAAGTTTTTTATAAACTCTTTATTGAATTAGGAGAAGGAAAAAATTTCTATGAGCGACTGACTCAGCTGGAAAAAAATTTGGGGGATGGCTTTGATTCTGGAAATGACAACAAGGCAATTCATCGTCAACTTGATCAAATTCTTTATTTAACACTAACCAACTTTCATGCTATTACGAAAGATGATTTTGATGTTCAAGATTTGGAATCTATTCATTCACGACTGGATCCTACACAGCATGAATTAATGGCAAGAATTAACGATGTCATTCAAGAAGATGTTGCACGTGGTCAAACAATCAAACATTCTCATTAATTGAAAGGAGACCTTACTCGTGAGTGAGTCTAGTCCAAGTATTACCTTCATGCTGCAATACACTGAAGCAAATAGTGGCTTTGTAGACTACACTAATAGAGACGAAGCTGTTGAGGTTGATAATGAATTAAATTTAGAAACACACAGACAAAATATCGAGTCTCTAACTGAAGATGAAATACAAAAAATTCAAGCTGAAGTTCCAGAAACGAAACTAAATTTTCAGGAATACATTGATTACATGAATCGCTCTTATGCTACTGAAAACCAAAATGAAGAGATGACTGCGATTTTTACAAAAGAGGCCAATTACTTGCAGCGTAGCAAAGTAACTGAATTGAAAAGTAAGTTAGAACAGGCTTATCAAAATGGCTCTCTTCTATGGCAGGGTGTTATCTCTTTTGATAATGAATTTTTGGCAAAAGAGGGATTATATGACCTGGAAACTGGGAAAGTCGATCAGCAAGCTATCAAGTCGGTCATACGTGAAGCATTGCCAAGATTGATTGAAAAAGAAGGTTTATCTGACTCATCATTTTGGTGGGCTAACATTCATTTGAACACGGATAATATTCATGTTCATTTTGGTTTATCAGAAGTTGAGTCTGCAAGAGAAAAAATTTTCTATCGGCCTCGTGGACGAATGGAATATAGAGGTAATTTTTCCCAGAAAACCATTGAGCGTTTTAAAAGTGATGTTTTTCATGGCTTGTTAAATGAACAGACTAGAGGAATGATTGTTCGACGAGAACAAATTTTGGCCAATATCAGAAGTGAGTTGATCAATTCTGTATTTAGAGATCAGATGGTGCGTTCTTCAGCTGAAAAAAATTTTTTGGAGCAGGCTTATAATCATTTGCCTATGGATAAAAAATGGCGCTATGGCTCAAATGCAAAAGATTTTGCAGTCAGTAAATTCTTCCTGGATCGCTATCTGGATTCCTATTTAGAAAATGATGGGAAGGAGCTCTATCAAGAATTTCTGAAAGAAACGAAGGACTTCCTAGAGACCTATAGAGGAGCTTATTCAGCTGGAAAAAAATCAACCTACGAGAAGTTTCGGAAACTTGATGGTCGTGTTGAGAAAACACAACAGGAGGCTGCAGGATATCATCTGCAGCAATTAATAGCGAATCGAGAAAAAGAGTTGAGAGAACGATTAGCAAATAGAATCTTACACCTATTTCGTGAGAATGCTCCTGAAATAGCTGATGTTCGGATGGAAAAAAATTTGGCCAATTTCTCAGTAAAGAATCAACGAATGATTTTAGAACAGGATCCCAATGCAAGTGTTATCAAAACACTAGATGCCTGGAAAAAACTTGGTTATGATCTAAAAGATGGGGCAAAACCTCTTGAAATCACAAAACCAGTCTATGCTGCTTATGATAAACACGGAACAGGTTTGGGCCGTCCTGAATATGTTACGGAATTAGTTTATGATGTGAGTCAGATGAAAGAAGACTTACTGGAGAAGCAACTTAGTTTAAGGGACTTGTCACTATTTTCTTCAACTGATTTGAAGGATCTTGTAGAAGCGGCTAAAAAGAAAAGTGATCGATCATTAAAAGAGCGCCAGGAGTTAGGAACATTTCGCTATGCTTTAAAATTGAGTTTATTGGAGGAAAAACAGAGTAGTTTATTAGTTCGTAAAACTCTTTTTGATCAAATTCAACCACTTGAAACCGATAAGCCATTTGTTGAATTGAAAAAGGAAGAAATTCAACAAAGACTGAAGCTGACTGAATTGCAACTGACTCCAAATTATAAACTAGGTGAAGCAGACCAATCTCTAAAACAATCTCTTGCTAACCAGTTTGAAGATAGTGTTTCCTTTTCAGTAGAAAAGGCTGATTCGTTAGCAATTCAAGCACCTATTAAACGTCTGAAGGGAGAATTAGAGGCAGTTCAACCTCTCCAAGATGAAGGAGTGCTGACTATTCTAAAGGGCTATCCTGTTACGAAAGATAGCTATATAGAAGAGCTACAGACCCATATCTCAATTTTTCAGCTGAAACATCAGATTTACAGTCGAAACAAGGAAATTTCACAAACGACTGATCAAGCGACTATTCAAAAATTAAAACAGGAGAATGCGAAAGGATTTTCTGAACTCAAATCACTCTATCAAAAAATATTGCCAGAGGAAGAAAGCAATCAGAAAAGTCAGTTAGCTCAAGCTGTTTCACATAAAATGCAAGAAAGGAAGAACCTGCAAAGAAAAAACGTCCAACAATCTCAAGGTAAAGCAATCATCAATACAGATTTCATGAGAAATTTGACCAATTCTCTTCAAAGGGCCCAACGTGCAAATAAAAAAGCCCTCATGGAACGTGAGAGAAGTGATGAGAGACAAGAACTTGAGGAAAAAGGACAAAGTATATAAGAGTCATTGTAAAAGCAATGACTTTTTTGTTGAAAATGGAAATCTATTGTCCCTTTAACTGGAATTTCTTGGTTATTGCATAGAATAGAAAGATAAAAAGAGAAAGGAGAAGAAAAATGAAGCTATTATTTCCAGATGTTGCAGTTGAAGACTTTGACTTTTCAGCTGAATGGTTAATTACGGCAATGAATGCTGATAACAAGCAAGTGCATTTTGAGGGCCAAGGAAGAAATTCTGATTTAGAAATGGTTCTAGATTTTAAGGAAAATTCTGAGCTATTTGAATCTTTTTCAGTAGGGGAATTGGTTCACTTAGATCCAGAAACGTTTCTACAAGCAGAGAAAGAGCCGTATAAACCACAGTATGAAGGATTTTAAGGAGATTTTATATGACAGAACAAGAATCAAGACGTGGGAAAACTCGTAGAGAACGTGTTGAATTTGCACGTTCTAGAGATATTTTGGATGTTGCAAACGAGCTTCAGATGGAGCTGGTTCGATCTGGACGAGACTATCGATGGAAAGAACATGATAGCCTAGTTATTTCACCTGATAAAAATTTATGGAAATGGTTTTCTAGAAATACAGGTGGTGATGCGATTTCTTTGGTTGAGACGATAAAGGAAGTAGATTTTAACCAATCGGTAGATTTTTTAAATGATGGAAATTTTAAAGAGTTTCAACTGGTTGAAAGGCCTCAAGAAGATTTTAAATACTATCTTGAGAAATACGAGCAGCCGTTATCAGCTGGACGAGACTACTTACGAAATCAACGTGGTCTATCAGATGAAACGATAGATTATTTTTTGGAACAGGGTGTTTTAGCCCAAGCTAATGCCAAACTTGACTACTTTGTGGAAGGTAATGGCGGAAATTCAACAAATGCGATTGAACCAGTTATTGTATTCAAGTCCCTTTCTTCTTCAGGTGAAGTTGTTGGAGCCTCTTTACAAGGAATCCAGGAGAATTGGGAGAAGTGGCCAAAACATGGATATGCTAAAGTGATTATGAAAAACTCCGATCCTATGACTGGTATTCATGTTGATATTGGCAGTCCAAAACGATTGATTTTTACTGAGAGTCCAATTGATTTAATGTCCTACTATGAATTGCACAAAGATAGTCTTCAGGACGTCAGATTAGTTTCTATGGATGGTTTGAAAGAATCGACTATAGGCCGTCATCTATCTCAAATTCAAGCTGAAATATCTGGAAAACCGCTAAGATGGACACCTGAACAATTAGCGGACGGAATTCAAGTAGCTATTGATCATCACTTTTTTGAAGATGGGAAAAATGCGGATTTGATTACTCTAGCTTTAGATAATGATAAAGCAGGTAGAACATTCATTCAAGAATTGGAGGCAAAAGGAGCTGTCATCAATTCAGATCTACCAGAACTAAAACCAGGACAAGATAAAACGGACTGGAATGATGTTCTAAAGAATCAACAGGAAGAAAAGCCTGATAACAGTCGTCTTGCCCAGGCACGTCGAAAATTGGAAAGACTAAGGGGTGAACAAGACGAGGCTATTTCAAGAGCTTATTCCCACCAAGCACTAACAAATGGGCAACCCATGAATGATAAGCGAGGCAGTGCTAGCTTTATGCGTAAGCAAGAACAAATAGAAGATCAAGTCTTCTCAAAGATGGATGAGATTAGGCAACAGGAAGAGCGAGTAGAGCGCCTGGAGCACCAACAACATTTGAAAGAAATGGGGTTGAATCGTCAGGGAAGTGGTCTGGAGATGAGTGTTCAAAATATACCTAGAATCCGTGAAGAGTTAGAAAAAGCTAAACGTGGGGAGTCGTTCTTTACCAAAGCTACTCTCAAACGCTATCAAGAAGAGTTGACTAGACTTGAGGCTATATCTGAACAAATGGGTAAAACGAGCATTCAGCCAGCAACTCAAGCCTTAATTGATGAAGGTCTAGTGAATCAGTGGCAAAAGCAACCAAATACGTATTTTGTAAAAGGGTTACGAAGAGTTGCCCTGGAGTTGACTGAAGAAGGAGAGTTTCAATTATCCTCACAAACCAAGTATCATCCGAAAACAGATGAGGAAAGACTGAAGGTGGATGAATTACTTGCCAAACAAAGGCAAGAAAATGTAGGATTAACGCCCTCGAATCAGGAAAAATCAATCTCACCACAACCAGAGCCTATTGAAAAAAATCAAGGCGAAGCAGGGTGGTTAGAAAAAAATTGGGACAATCTCACGTTTTCGATAGAAAATAAAAAAACAGTCGTCATTGATCCGACTCGTATAGATAAGATGGTTGAAGAAAAACAGACTCCAGATAATCAAGAATCTATTACCACTACAGAGGAGAATGCTGGAAGATTGATGAGCTATGAAGAGGTAAAACGGGAAAATGAAGCATTAACAAAGAGTTTAAATAATCGGATTCAATCTGGAGAATTATCAATCGAATTTGCACCAGATTTCTATCTGTATGATGTCTTTGCAAAGTTAGGAAATAGCCATCCTACAAAATATCTCAGCGATAAAAAAATGGAAGTGTTGTCTCCCATTCATTCACTTTTGACCTCTATTGATGATCAAACGATTGATTTATACAAGAAAAAAGGGACTCCTGAGCAAGATTCCTTGTATCAAGCATTGAAACCTCATCAGAGAACTTTGGGAGTAGATATTTCAACCCGATTTATTGGTGAACTTGCTATAGCAGCCTACAGTACCAACAAGCAGATAGAAAGCCTCTCAAGTGACAGTTTCGGCGTTTATTTTGGTGAAAGAACCCTTGATAATCTATCACAATCGGTTGAGCGAATGCTGGAGTATCCATTGATTGAATCGGGAACAAGAGACTTTGCCCATGGTTTTGTGACAACACCAAACACATTGTTCCACTATTTGGAAGAACAAGAGGGAGAAGTGGTTTTAAATCGAGAATTATTGGATAACTTGATGTCACGTCTTGAGACTCATCCTATTAAGATAATGGAGGATTCAGAAGAAGTGGAGCCAGTTAGACCAGTGATTGTTCTAAAACAAGATGAGCTATACAGCGATTATTGGCGTGTTTATCAAAGCGACGGTGAGCTTGAATTCTATTTATTTGAGGATGGTCAGTTTGGCTATCGCCAATATGGTTCACTTAGCCAGAAAGAAGATAATATTGTTTTTAAATACCATTCAGAACCAGGTAAAACGGAGTTTCTAGCTACTCAAATGGGTTATGATAGTTTAAAATACATTGTTGTTAAAGATTGGGAGTCTCTTTTTGATGAAAATAAAGCGTTACTGCGAGAAAACTATGTTTTTGACGACTTAGAGAACTTCTTGAAAAAGTCGAATTATTTTGAACTAGATTACTGGACTTTCAATAGTGGATTGAAAGAAGATGAAGAGTTTTTAAACGAGATTACAAAAAAAGCTCATGATCAAAATCAAGAGCTTTCTAATAACACTGGGGGCGAACTATTGAATCGCAATTCCAGTTTTTTAGGAGTGGAAACTCCAGGGACAGCACCGCAGCCCGTTGAGAAAAATTCTCAACCTGATTTTCCTGCCAATGTTCATCTTCATTTTACCATCGATGAGGATCGAATGTCAAATAAAATATTCAGAAAAAACATGCGGACGTTAAATTTATACGCAAACGCAATGAGAGACTCGGCTCAATGGTATCTAAAAGAAATGTCAGGGACAAGTATCCATTATGTTTATAAGAATCCAGAAGAAAAGCAATTCCAAATTCTAAATGTTAAATTTGACAAGAAAAATTGGATGCACTTAACTGGAGTAACACCTGTATATAATGAGTGGGTAGAACATTTGTCTGAGTCATTTGTTGAAGATGTTGCAGCTGGAAAAGGGCATTTCAAAGATTTAAAATTTGCGCAGGGAATGTCGGATAAACTAAAAGTTTTGAACTTATTACCTGAGGTGATAGAGTCAGACTCCTTTGTGTTTAACGATCTTTCATCTGTAAAGAAATTTAATAATCTGGATCTTTCAAAAGCAATTAGACCAGAAGATACTGATTTGTTATTGTTATTCAAAGAAAAGGAATTTACTCATGTCCCTGCATCTTTAATGAGAGTGAAGGGGGATTTAAGTAAGCAACTGGAAGATATAGATACTGGCACAATTCTCGGTGTCTATAGAGAAAGAGATGGTCACATTGAGCAACTGTCAATTAATGAGGAATATGTTAAAGATGGTGGCGAGGAAATGTTATCTGTCTTAAAAAATAGACAGTATGAGGAGGTTTCTGAAGAACCTGAACCACCAGCTCCAGAGAATACACTGAATAAAGCCTCACTTGATTCAGCTACCTTTACTCAAGTCTTAGATACTGTCTATAATTTAGGTGTGCCAAGTGATATCTCAAAAACTCCAGAAGAATTTCATCAAGCCTGGAATCAGTATCTTGACTATGCGAAGCAACACAATGATAAATTTGATCAGATTGTTGCTGCAGCTGGGAAAGATCATCTCCTAGATACAAATTCAGATTTTTATAAAGAATGGACACAAGATCATATCTATAAGGAAAACTACCATGTACGTCTTCAATGGTCTGAGGATCGCCCAGGTGGCCCGAAATTACCGTTTAAAGAGACAGAGCTGATATCTTATCAAGACTTTGCTAGAGAGCTATACAAGGCCAATCAGGACTTCTATCCAATTCATCAAGAAGGAATGAAACAAGTAACAGCAGGCAATACTGAAGGTTATATCCCTCCTACCAAAATTAAGTTTGATGTTTATGCTCCAGGGGGTGAAATGATCAAAGAGGGAATTCGATATGATATTGGAGCTGAGACTACACCTATTTCACAAATGTTAGGGTTAGGATATCGTCGACTCAACGGTCAATCTGTACTAGCATCGATGGATGAAGAAATTCTTTCTCAGCTGGAAAATAGTGAGGTGAATAAAGAAATTTCCCAGGAAGCAAATGAATCGACTCGATTGACAGAAGAAGTAGCAGGTCAAACTCCTGACACAAGAGAAACGGTAGCTTTTCAATCTTCTAAGCAAGAAACTAAAACTAATTTGCTTCAGCGTGTAGAGGAGATTCTGAAAGAGGAACCGATTTCAGATTTGGAGACTCCTGAAGTAAACTCAAGTAGTATTGATTATGCTAGTTTAACGCCTCATGAATTGAGTGAGGTTGCTTTTCAAAAAGTGAGAGAGTACACAGAAACACCAGAACGGTTAGAAGAGTATCTGAATTTTATGAGTAAGTTTCCAGAGCTCTCACCTAGAAATGTAGCATTGATTCAGGAACAGTGGCCAGGAGCGAATGCAGTCGCAACCTATAATCAATGGCAATCGATGGGGGAAGTTCTTGGGATTACTTCAGATCAGGTATTTGAAACTAGAAATACCTATACCAATAAAAAAACAGGTCGAACAAGAGAAGTTATCCATAACAATCTTTCGGTTAAGACAGGGGAAAAATCACATATTACCTTGTTTAGACCTATGATGGTTGAAATGATTCCTGTATTGGATGAAAATGGAAATCAGGTAAAAAATGGAAAAGGCAATCCAAAATATAAAAGACTTTCTGAAGCGACACCTGAAGAAAAGGCGTTAAAGAAAGAAGGAAAATTGAAATCTCGCTTCTTCCAGGAAAGAGATTCAAACACAGGCTTAGCTAAATTCGCTACGTATAAAGTATTTGAGTTGTCCCAAACAACCTTGAAGCCTGAATTTTATCCAAAAGCGATGCCAAATCGTCATTATGATTTTAATATGGATCATGTTCGTACGAAAGAGGTGCTAGAAGGACTTTCCGATTATGCAAATAGTATCGGTGTAACCATCTATCAAGACGATGCAAAAGAGTTGAGGAGTGCGAAGGGAGCTTTTTATCCAGATGAACAAAAAATACTTTTGAATCCAGATAATACTCCTGGAGAAGTCGTTGCAACCACCATTCACGAGTTGGCGCATGCTACCTTACATAATCCTAAATTTGCTAACTCGTATAAGGAAGATGTCTCAAAAGATCGTAGGGAACTTGAAGCTGAGATGACAAGTTATCTCGTTTCTAAGCATTTTGGATTAGATACCTCTGAGAAAGCCATTCGCTATATGGCAATTTGGACTGATAATTTGACCTCTCTTGATGATCAACAACTAGCGCAATCTATGAAACGTATTCATGGAACAGTCTCAAAAATCGTAAAAAGTGTTGAACAACATACAAAGACTTACCAGTTAAACAGACAGGTGGCACAAAATCAAAATTTTATCCAAAGCCCAAAGAAGGGGCTTAAAGTCTAGAAAGAGCGCTCTTTAAGAGCCTCTTTTTTGTACATAAAGTTATATAACTTTATGTACTGTTTTTTGATATCAACTCACTCTATTCTTTGTCGATGTCCCTTTACAAAAGATTTTTTAATTATAGCTTACAATGACAGAAAATGAAGTAGAAGGAGAATGATATGGTTATAGTTATTCTGGCTGAAAAAGAGAAACAGGCAGAAGCTTATGCTACAGCTTTGGGACAATTTAGCAAAAAGAAAGGTGTCTATGTCATTAGGCAGTCACTCTATTTTCCAGCTGAAATACATGTTGTGGCTGCTGAAGGGCACCTATTTGAATACAGCGAACCAGACAACTGGTCACTTGATAAATTACCTCTTACAAATGTTTCATTTAAGCAACATCTGAAAGAGGACAAGGGTTCGAGAGAAAAATTTAAGAGAATCTATGATGAAGTGGTAGCAGCGGATCAAGTGATTATTGGGACGGATGCTGATAGAGAAGGAGAGCGTATTGCGTACTCTATTTTATCGCACATACCAGGAGGCAAGGAGAAAATTTGGAAACGGCTTTGGGCAAGCTCCATGACAAAGAAGGCTCTTCAAAAAGCTTTTCAGGAATTGAAGGAACCTTCAGAAACCTACAATTACTATTTAGAAGCTGAAGCACGTGCACAAAGTGATTGGTTGGTAGGAATGAACCTATCACCTCTTGCAACACTTGATCTTCAAGCAAGAGGACAACTCTCTCGAACAAAAGGTAGCCATCTATCGGTTGGCCGAGTGCAAACACCAGCGGTCAGACTAGTTTGTGAGAATGATTTAGAGATTCGCAACTTTACTCCAGAAAAATATTGGAAGCTTCAGCTGGAGGATAAGGAAAATGGGGTATTCTTTACTACCAAAGATAAAACTAAAGATAGTGAGGCTATTCTAGCCTCTTCAAGGGGATTATCAACCACCTCTGTTATTTCTTCAGTTGAGGTAGAAAATCATCAGAAATCAGCTCCACAACTATTTACCTTGTCTGAATTACAAAGTTTTGCAGCAAGCGCCTGGAAATTTGACTCAGATAAAACTGAGAGCATTGTTGAGGGACTGTACTTGGAAGGTTTTCTCTCCTATCCACGACCAGACTCAGAATACATCAGTCATTTTGAATTTGATGATTTAAAAGAAAATCTATCTGCCTATCAAAAAGCTATTAATTGTCATTTTCAGCCAGCGTTTTTGGAGCCTAGAGAAGATTACGTCAATGATGAAAAAGTGTCTGGTACGAGCCACTCAGCCTTGATTCCGACTGAAAAAATTCCAAACCTTGCAAATTTAAAAACTGACCAACGACTGATTTATGAAGCAGTTGTGAAGCAGGCGATCTTGATGTTTGCGGATGATTGTCATTATTCAATAAAAACAATCGATGTAGAAAATAATGGTCTTGTTTTTAAAACAAAAGGTAGAACGCTTCATAAGTTAGGATGGGCTGAATGGAGTTCTCGAAAGGTACGAGGTTCTGTTGAAGTTCCTGATTATCAAGTGGGAGATAAAATTGATACGCAGGTTCAAATTGTAGGAGGTGAAACAAAACCACCTAAAAGACTAACTGAAAGCCAATTGATTGGCCAAGTATTTCCTAAATATGGCTTGGGAACACAAGCCACTAGAGGAGAAATCATTAAAAAAATTCAAAGTAAGGGTTATGTTGTTAAAGATAAAAAAACAGGTCAACTAACTCCTACCAACAAGGCCTATCTACTGATCAATTATCTCTATGACAATGAATTCTCTGATCCAGATACAACAGGAGGTTGGGAAATGTTTCTATCTCAGATTGGAGAAGGGACAATAAATCCACGAGAATTTGTGGATGCGATAAAAGATAAGCTCACCCTTCAAATCAAGGAAGTAAAAGAAAGAGGTGATTAAGTGTGACTACTGAAGAAAAGAAAAAAACACCCTATTTAGATCGTTATACAGATAATTTGACAGAAAAAGTTTCAAAAAAAGCAGAAGATTATCAGGTGTACGGACGTGATAAAGAAGTAGAAGCTGTTCAGACCACTCTTCTCAGACGAACTAAGAATAATCCCATTTTGGTAGGAGAAGCTGGAGTTGGAAAAACAGCTATTGTTGAAGGATTTGCTTTAGCCATTTTAAGAAACCAGGTATCTCCCAAATTAAAAAACTTGACCGTGCGCTCTCTGGAACTATCTAGTTTAATGTCAGATGAGGATGGAGGATTTATTGTTAAGTTTAAAAAAATTATTGAGGAGATGGTAGAAACCAAAGGAGAGAATCTTCTCTTTATTGATGAATTTCATACTATTGTTGGTGCTGGTGGTTCAGATAAGGGCGCTTTGGATGCTGGAAATATTATTAAACCAGTTTTGTCACGTGGCGAGATGCAATTGATTGGCGCAACTACATTGGATGAATTTCATGAATATATTGAAACGGACCGAGCGCTTGAGCGAAGGATGCAGCCAATTAGGGTTTCTGAACCAACAACTACTCAAGCGATTGAAATTCTTGAGCAAGCTAAAACTATTTACGAAAATTTTCACCAGGTGTCTATTAGTTCTGATGCTGTAAAACAAGCTGTACTTCTATCTGTCCGCTACATACCTGATCAATTTTTACCTGATAAAGCCTTTGACTTAATCGATGAAGCAGCAACAATTTGCTCTACAAATGGATTAGGCCATGTCAGGAAGCAAGAAATTGCAGAGGTGCTGAAAAATAAAACAGGTATTCCTGTCACGACGATTTTGAAAGGTAACAAGGAAAGACTAGATGGTTTAAAAGAAAAGCTGTCACGACGTGTTAAAGGCCAAGATGAGGCTGTAGATGCTGTTGTGAATGCTATAACTGTTGCCCAAGCTGGTTTACAGGATCAAAGAAAGCCCTTGTCTTCCTTCATGTTTCTAGGAACTTCTGGAGTTGGAAAAACAGAGCTTGCACTGGCATTGGCAGAGGGGATGTTTGATGATGAGGAGGCAATCATTCGTTTTGATATGTCTGAGTATAAGCAAAAAGGAGATATTACAAAGCTGATTGGCGATCGTCAAACTAGAACGAAAGGTCAATTGACTGAGAAGGTTAAACAAAAACCTTATAGCGTTATCCTAATCGATGAAGTGGAGAAAGCACACTCAGAAGTTGTAGATTTATTTTTGCAGGTGCTTGATGCAGGACGCTTGACTGATTCAACTGGAAGGCAAGTGAGTTTTAAGAATACGATTGTCATTATTACTACGAATATTGGTTCTCAAAAAATTATTAATCAGTATGAATTGAAAGGGAATTTTAAAAAGCTAACCGACAGGGACAAAGTTCAGTTTGAAAAGAGCATGACGTTGGAGTTAGAAACTAAATTTCGACCAGAATTTCTCAATCGAATTGAATATAAATTGATTTTCAACATGTTAGACGAGGAAGTGAATAAGGAAATTATTGTCAAACAACTATCAGAAATCGAAGAAAGAATGAAGAATCAACAGTTGACTCTTTCTTATGAAGAAAGTTTGGTTACTTATTTATTGGATGTAGGAACCAATATAAAGGATGGTGCACGGCCACTGGAAAGAGTGATTAAACATAAGGTGCTTCCTTTAATTTCTAAAGAGTTTCTGAACTTACCTGATCACAATCAAGAGTATCATTTTCATCTTTGGGTAGAAGGTGATGCGCCAGATGAGCATCACCGTGAAGATAAAAGAAAAATATTATTCGATGTCGAAGCTGAAAAGACGTCATTTGGGGAAGCATTATTTTCTTAAAACTTACCTTAAAAAAATGATTGTCCCTTTAAAAAATTTTTTTCAATTATCTATTATACTAACGTTGTCAAAAAAACAAAGGAGGATTTCTATGAAAAATTATTTGACAAGACAACTTCAGCAAGTAAAAACAAAATCACAGATGTTTTTATTGAGCCTTTCCCTGTTCCTAACAGGATCTACAGTCTATGCGGACGATCCATTTGCTAAGTCGGATAACTTGGCGAAACAAGGAATTACAAAAGTTCAGCTAGTCAGTGTTGCACTATTTGGGCTAGCTGCCGTTGTCACTTCGCTCATTTATGCGTTTGGTGGACGGGAGTTAAAAGCCTCAATGAAAAAGAATTGGATATCAATTGCAATTGCAATTATTGGTGTTTCAGCGGGACCAAGTATCATTGAATGGATTTTTGATTTCGTAAGAAGTTAAGGGGTGGTGATTTATGGCTTTTTCACTCTTCAATAAAGATCGCTGTACGATTACAGATGATCTATTTTTAGAAATTTCCTGGGAAGATGGAAGAGGTCCAGAGGATGATAGTGAGTTACTTGCTATCATCGAGGGATTGGATCATCTTTCTGATTTTTCTCAGCCGATTTCAAAAAGTTTGCCCTACCTAACATTTCAACAGGCCGAGTTGTTATTTAGAGAGTTGAAACAAGCGTATGGTCAGTTTCAGCTGAAAAAAGTAGCAATCGCCCATCTGGAAGGGAAAAGCGTGGTGACAGAAGGAGAGGTTTACGCTAGTCCCTTCCTCATTACAGAAGACTATGAAAACCTCTTGCTTCCCCTCATTCAAGCGATACTAACTCGCTCTGAATTTGCAAATTACAGCTATCAAGAAAAAAGGGAGTATTTTGAGAACCAGATTTATCCTGTATATAAACAAAGTATGGGATTGTCCGATTCTTCTCTTCCTCTTTTCCCAGCTGAAGGTGAGACGATGGCTGTTTCGCAACCCAATCGCCTTCCACCTGTTCCAAAAGCAAGGGATCAAACAGATGTTGTGCCTTCCGTATCTCAAAAGCAGTCAGTTTCTCTGAAGAAATTTTATCTATTCTTAGGTGTTTTGGGAGTGTTATCAGTAATAAATATCATTTGCGTATTTTTTGCTTTCGCTCAATTGTCAAACCAGTCAGAAAAAGTAAATTTCTTATATCAGGAACAAAAAAATACTCAACTTATCATTTCAACGAAAAATGAAGTTGATGTATTTAGCCGTTATTTCTTACCTTCTTATTACTCGGGCAAAAAAGAAAACCTAGCAGATTTTCTTTCTGAAGGAGATGCAAAATTTACCAAACCAAAAGAAGGGATTTTACAGTCCGTTATTTTAGAGAAATTGAATTATGATTCAGAAACTCAAAAATATACGGTTTCCTATATCCTGTCCGTCAAAAAAGGGGATAAATCATCTAGCGTTAGATTAACTTTTGATGTAAAAGCTTCTGATTCTTCAAAATATGGATATGTTGTAGAAACAGAACCAAAAGAATCAAATTATCTTAGAAATTAGAAAAGGAAAAAAATGAACAAAAAACAATTATTAGCTACACTAGCACTTTCAACTATCGCACTAGCACAAGCTGGATTTGTATCAGCTGATGAAGTAACACCAATTGATTCTTCTGCTCCAACAACGGAAGTGGTTACACCAACAGCGCCAAGCGCTTCAACAGAAACAGAGGCTCCAGCAACTCAGCCAACAGAGCCTTCAGTTACTCCAGTTGATCCAACAGCTCCCTCAGACAAGGATAACGCAGGAAGCCTTGACGGAGTGCCAGCTGATAAACCAGCACCTTCAGATAAGGTGCAAGACAAGGAAAACGCAGGTAGCCTAGATGGTGTTCCAGATGAACAGCCAAAAACTACTGATCAAGCGAACCAGCAAGGGAAGTCGCAAATTGGAACAACCTCTACATCAACAGGTCAGGCGGTGCATGATATTACGAAAGCACCTGTTCAAACCAGCACAGGTAATTCCATTGTCAGCACTAAAGATGGAAATCTTGTCCTTGAAGATGGTTCTGTAGTTGCTCCTGAAGCACTTGGAGCTGTTACAAATGAAGACAAGACCATCAGTGTTTCAACTGCAGATGGTAAAATGGTAACTTTGCCAAACACAGGGTCAGAACAAAGTTTCCTAGCTGCAATCGGCGGCTTATTGCTTACAGCAGTAAGTTATTTCTACAAGAAACAATTATTTTAATTAAAGGAGAAAAGAAAAAATGTTTAAAACACAAGAAACAAAAGTATTTGGATCAATTCGTAAGGTGAAGCGCTACGGTGCTTGTGGAGTAATTTTGGGTATGGCTGCTCTTGCTATGGCTTTTTCATCAGGTACTGTGTCTGCTGATGAGTTGAGTGCAAATCAAAATGTGTCAAAAACTGTTCAGGAAGCACCTAAACAAGAAGTGCCTAAGCAGGACGAAACTGTTAAAAAGAATACTACAGTTGATGTTGTAGTAGATCATTCAACTGTTGATAAGGCTGTTTCTGAAGCTAAGAAAGCAGGCCTAGAAGTAAAACAGGATTCTCCTGTGGATGCTGGAGTTGCTGAGAGTCAGGAAGAACTTGCGAAGCGTCAGACTGCTGTAGAAAAGGATTATGCGAATCAAGCAAATACGGTTTCTACTGAAATTGATGGCTACAAGAAAGATGTAGTAGATAATGAGCGCGAGAAAAAGGATGTTCATGATAAAAACGAAGAGATTCGTCAGGATCATGAGAAAGCTAAAAAAGAGCTAAAAGAAAAGAATGATCAGATTGATGAGCATAACAAAGAAAATTTAGCAAAATATGCTAAAGAACAGAAAGCTTATGAAAAAAAATTGGGAGAGCTTAAAAAGAAAGGTGTTGCTGCAACTGCACCAAACATTACTTTGTATGGTAACTATGATGAAACAAAACGTGGTTCTTTGGAATACTACGGTAAACTTACCGCAGCGTTTTCAGGAGTAAAAGATTTGGAGTTGGTCAAAGGTACGTTAGGAGCTACTTCTGAAACCACGATTGAACTTGGTCGTACAGATATGATTGATAAAGAGGAAATCGCTCGACAAAATGCCACATCAACGGGTGGTACAATTCTAAAAAATATTAAGGAAGGTGATTGGTTTACCTTGCACAAAATTGGTAAGACTCAAACAGGGAAAACAATTTCTGTGAAATTCATTTCGAAATCAACACCTACTAAAGCATTTGAAAAAGAAGGTAATTCTCAAGTTTATAGTCGTTTGTGGGTTTGGTGGTCAAATTGGACGATAGATAACAAAGGTGTTTCGCCGTTTGGATTTAGTCCATTTAATTATTTGAACCCGGATTTTGATTATGAATTCTTTGATGAAGCAACTGGCAAGCCATTAAACATTGGACGTGCCGATGTGTATTCGGATATTGATTACGGTCAGTCCATTCGTCATACCTATGAAGATGGATCAACAGGTATTGTAAAAACACCTAGTGATTCATTGGTTCAAGAAACACCTATTCCAGCATTTGGAAATAAAACTGGTTGGAAAGGTGTGAAAACGTCAGGTACGTATCAATCAGACGACGATACAGGTTTAGACGAGTATAAAGCTGGTGACCCAATCTATTCAAATGTAAACGATTTTCATGATACACCTGTAGGAACTATTGTATCTATTGGCTATGGTTCGAAAGGACATTTGAGTTATTACTATGGTAAAAAAGAATTCAAACCTTATTCGCAGGAAAAATTTGAAGCATATCGTAAGTATTCTGATGCGGAACGAAAAGCGGAAGGACTACCTCCTTACTCGGATAGGGAATTGTATGAAGCAACATACACATTCCAACTTTGGGGAAATAACAACGTTGTAGAAACAGTAGATGAAGTTCATCCGCCAGAATTGGAGCGGCATGAAAAGGATACAATTCCTGATCCTGAATATCTTCCTGAGCCAGGTAAAGTAAAAACTCGTACGGTTCATGTTCGCTATGCTAATTTGCGTTACAAACCATCTGTAAATCCTACAAAATCCATTAAGGATACACATGGAAATAACATTGATGGGGCTAAGACATTTGATAAAAATGTGAAGTTTACATTGAAAACTGATTATGCTCCTTATTCAAAATTTACTGCGTCACCTAAGTCGATTGCGAAACGTTTTGCGATTTTGGACGATGTGCAAGATGGTGCCTATACCGTCGATAATGCCAAAATTAAGGCAACTGATGATGAAGGAAAAGATGTTAAGCAATTATTTGACATGTATCATGTTCTTTCAGACAAAGGAAGAACAGATGTTGTCAATGAAATCTTGAAAGAATCAGGGTTCTCGCCAAAAGGCGAGTTCTATATGTGGGTTCCAAAAGACAACGCTGCTTACTACAAGAACTATGTTTCTAAGGGTAAAAATGTGACTTTTGATTTGTTTGCTAAATTGTTGGTAAAAGAAGGTCAAAAGGTTCAAAACGATTTCCACCAAATCGATTTTGGAATTGATCATAAGTCTAATTTGGTAACTGCTGAAGTTCCAGATGTCAAGCCTGAAAAACATGTGCTTGACAAAGATGGCAAAAAAATTCTGGATGGGCAGGAAGTTCAAATTGGGCAGTTGATCCAATATTTCTTGAATGGCGTAACTGTCCCAGCCAAACATGACACTATTTCTCAATATGATGGTGTAGATAAGCTGGATGTGAAGCATGATCGCTATACTGGTAATTGGAAAGGTATTATCAAGGGTACTGAGTATACGGCTGAAAAAGACCTCACATTGCCTTATGATGTTGTTTTGAAAGATGGGAAAGTGATTAAAGCAGGAGATAAGATTGCCAAAGGAACATCTTATGCGTTCACTTTTGAATTCAATCAAGATACAAATTCTGAGTTTATCAAGAAACTTGTGACTGTTAAGTGGGATGCAAAAGATGGTCAATGGTCTTACGTTATCAATCAAGATTTCCTAAACTCTCTAGGAGTTAAAGGAACCTTCGATGCAGACTTCTACATCGAGGCGGAGCGTATTGAAACTGGTGGCAAGATTGAGAATACCTTCATCAATATTGTCAATAAACAAGAAATGACCGCTAAGGTTATTACTCGTACACCAGAGCCACCTAAACCAAAACACCCAGAAAAACATGCGCTTGATAAAACTGGTCAGAAAGTCCTTGATGGCAAAGAAGTCCAGCTAGGTGATTTTGTTCAGTACCTTCTTGATGGTGCAACTGTTCCAGAAAGACACCATATGTTGTACCAATATGATGGTGTAGACAAGCTAGATATGAAGCATGACCGCTATACTGGTAACTGGAAAGGTATTATCAAGGGTACTGAGTATACGGCTGAAAAAGACCTCACATTGCCTTATGATGTCATCCTGAAGGATGGCAAAGTAGTCAAAGCAGGAGATAAGATTGCCAAAGGAACATCTTATGCGTTCACTTTTGAATTCAATCAAGATACAAATTCTGAGTTTATCAAGAAACTTGTGACTGTTAAGTGGGATGCAAAAGATGGTCAATGGTCTTACGTTATCAATCAAGATTTCCTAAACTCTCTAGGAGTTAAAGGAACCTTCGATGCAGACTTCTACATCGAGGCGGAGCGTATTGAAACTGGTGATAAGATTGAGAATACCTTCATCAATATTGTCAATAAACAAGAAATGACCGCTAAGGTCATTACTCGTACACCAGAGCCACCTAAACCAAAACACCCAGAAAAACATGCGCTTGATAAAACAGGTCAGAAAGTTCTTGACGGTAAAGAAGTTCAAATGGGCGAATTGATTCAGTACCTTCTTGACGGTGCAACTGTTCCAGAAAGACACCATACGTTGTACCAATATGATGGTGTAGACAAGCTAGATATGAAGCATGACCGTTATACAGGTAATTGGAAAGGTGTCATTAAGGGTACAGAGTACACAGCTGAGAAAGACCTTATCTTGCCTTATGATGTCATCCTGAAGGATGGCAAAGTGGTCAAAGCTGGTGATAAGATTGCCAAAGGTAGCTCTTATGCCTTTACCTTTGAGTTCAACCAAGATACCAATTCAGAGTTTATCAAGAAGATTGTTAAAGTAAAATGGAATGAACAAGACGGTAAGTGGGCTTACACTATTGACAAAGAGTTCTTGAACTCTCTTGGAGTACGTGGTACGTTTGATGCCGATTTCTATGTTGAAGTTGAGCGTATTGCAAGTGGAGAAGTTGAGAATACATTTGTGAATATTGTAAACGGTAAGGAAATGGATGCTAAGGTGACAACCACAACGCCAGAGCCTCCAGCTCCAGAAGAACCACGTAAACCACAACCACAACCAGCTCTTCCGAACACTGGAACAGCTTCTAGTATGCTTGGATTCGTTGGTATTGGTATCTTGTCTATGCTAGGACTAGTTGGTTTGAAGCGTAAGAAAGAAGTGGAATAAAATAGATTAGTGCGCTGTAAAAAAGGTGGTAGAGTAACAGGAACTGCCACCTTTTTTTTAAAAAGTAGATAGGAAAAATAAAATGAAAAAAACTGTACAACTAACAGTTGGAGGGGCAGCAGTTATTGGTTTTGGTCTAGCAAGTACGATCGGTCATGCAGATGAAACACCTGTAGTAACAGCTCCCACAGAATTGCAATCTTTTACGAGTGAAGCTAGTGGAATTATTGTCACTCAAGAACAAGTTAAAGATGCTAAAAATAAACTTGATACTTCTACTCAAGCAGTAGATGAAGCACAAGCCAAGAAAGACCGTGCACAGTCTGAAAAAGACGAGGCTCAATCCGAAAAGGATAATGCTCAGTCTGAAGTAGATAAGGCGCAAGCAGTCAAGGACAAATCTACACCAGAGAACATTCAAAAGCAAAAGCAAGAGGTTGTCAATGCTGAAGCTGCTAAGTATAAAGCTGAAAAGCAAGAAAAAAATACTAAGAATGACCTTGACAAAGCTGAACAAGTGGCTCAAGACCAAGAAAAAGTGGTTAAGAAATCTGAAGACAATGTAGCAAGTGCTGAAAAAGAAGTCAAAGATGCACAGACTAGTGTAGATAACGCACAAGCTATCCTTGACGGTACAGGGCAAGCAGAAGTTATTGCTGAGAAAGAGAATGCTGAATGGGAACAAAAGCAGGCACAAAATAAGGTTCAAGAAAAATCTGATGAACTCTTACAAGCTAAATCCCACGATGATCAACTTCAACAAAAAATTGTTGAAGCGCAGAAACAAGTTGAAAATTCTCATTCTCTTGTTTTGACTACTAATATTGCATTGGATAAAGCCTCAGAAACAGCAAATCAGACTCAATCAGCGCTCAAACAAGCCCAATCGGATTTTTCAGATGCTGAAGCAAGGTATAATTCAATAAATACTTTGCAAATTTCAGATAGCTACGTAGAAGCACTAAAATCTTATGTGAATAATCCGTACAATATTCTTGAACAAGAGACTCTTTGGGATAAACACAATGCTGCTCAACTGCGCAAACTTGAACAAGTCAATCAGGAAAATGTAGAACTTAATAAATTTAAGTCCAATAAAAAAGATCAGCAAATTTCTGTCGATCCGAATCATTTGACAAAAGAACAGCAAATGGAATTTGCTTTCTTTGCGAATGATTTGTTAAATCAAGTCCGTCAGCGTTTTGGTACAACTAAAACAGTTGTTTCACAAGGGATGCTTGAGGTTGCTAAGAAGGTGACTGATGGTTATGTTTCTGATAATTGGAAGTTTGGTGCAGGTCATGATAAAAAGGTTATCAATGACGTAGCCCGAGAATATGGTCTGCCGTCATCCAAGAATAATTCTTCTCAATATTTAGAGAATATGTATGGTGTCAATAGTAGTGATGAAATTCATACTATGGATGACGCTAAACGATTCATCTATAAAAGCATTGTTAAGTTTTTATTTAATGGTATGGAGTGGCAACATGCTGAGAGTATAACTGGGTTATCGAAAACGTCCTCAGGGAATAAAGATTACTTTGGCTTATCTTTATCGAAACGTGAAGGAGTCACAAGTTCTCACTGGTTGACAGTAGCAGATACAAAAGTTTCAGGAACGAAACTTGATAAGACAGAACTTAGCAATCCTAATTCAGCTGAGACTCTAACTAAGGCTTATCACGCTGCAGTTGGTGCTCTTAGCTTAGCGCAGAAAAATAATCTTAATGCACAAACTGCTCTGGAACAAGCTCAAGCAGAATACGATACAGCTTTATCCACAGAAGAGCAAGTTAAGGAAGAATTTTCAAGACTTAAAGCAACACCATTACGAGCACCTTCGGCACAAGTTGAACTTGATCAGGCGGAGAAGGTTCAAATGAAAGCACAACAACGTGTGGTAGCTGCTCAAAAGGCCTTGGATGCCTTAACCGCTGATGTAAAAACTAAACAGAAAAATCTTGCTGAAGCAAAGGAAGTGCTTAGCACTAAACAAAAAGCTCTTATGGAGGCTACAGAAAACCTAGCTGCAGAACAAACGAAGTTGGTCACACTGCAGGAGTTTGCTCAGACTGCTGCTGAAAATCTCCAACTATCTAAGGATAATGTAAAAAAAGCGGGCAAGGAATTGGAACAAGTAAAAGCCGATCTAGATGCTTTGCTTAACGCTGAACCTAACCTTGTTAAAGCTAAGAAAATCCTTACTCAAAGAGAAACTACTCTTAATCAGAAAGTAACTACTTTAAAAGAGGTACAAGCTAATCTTGACAAGTTGTTGCAAGAACAGAAAATCAATCAAGAGGCTTATGACAAACTCTTTGCCTTGTATAGCGAACAAGTCGAAGCAAAACGTTTAGCGGATTTAGAGGCTCAAAAACAAGCAATTCTAACTGCTGGAGAGACACCTTTAGAAGTTTATGATGAAACAGGTAAACTTGTGTCTTATGTAGCACAAACTAAAGCTGTAAATACTCAATTACCTATTTCTTATAACTATACTTGGAACAAGAAACAAGAAACGAGTTTGCCAAATACTGGAACGGCCGCAAGCATGCTTCCAGTTTGGGGAATGATTTTGGGATTGTTGAGTCTTGCAGGTCTTCGTAAGTCGAAAGAAAACTAATTTGATGAACTAAAATGAAAGGGTGACCACAAGCTGGGGTATAACTCTCTTGTGGTCTTTATTGAAAGGAGAAAAAATGCAAGTATTTATCGCTTCTGGACGTGTTGCATTCATCCCAAGTGATGCAGTAGGTCAAACTAAAAATGGTCATGCCAGTTTCAAATTTGAGTTTGTTTGTGATTCGAGTATGAATGATGATACAAATAAACCAATTTCTAGTTTCTTCCATGTGCAAGTATACGGAAAACAAGCGGAATTGATGGCTCAGAGCCTATCTAAAGGCTCTCCAATCCTCTTAAAAGGAGAAATTATCCAACGACCTTATAATGATGAACAAGGTCAACGTCGGACGTATCAGTTTATTTCCCCAAATCAACAAGGAGGAATTTCTTTCCTTGAAAATAGGGAAGCATCTAACCGACGTAAGCAGGAACAACAGGGCTTTTCTCAGCCGATACCAAGTTCTATTCCTCCATCTTATCCTGAACCAATGGATGTAGAATCCCCATTCTAAAGGGATTGAAAGCATACAAGAATACTTGTGTGCTTTTTTGTTGTACAAAAAGTTATATAACTTATGATATAACAATATCTTTTGTCCCTTTAACAAAGAATTTGATATTATCCCTTAGAATAGAGGGGAATTAAGAAATAATAAGAAAGGAGTGCAACAATGGCAAGACAAAAATACAATTATCTGTCTGATGAATTGATTGCAGAATCTCTTCAGGTGACCAATTACTTAGAACAGAGTCGATCTAGTCGATTGAATGTTCTTCAGTTGGATGGAGAGAAATGGTTAGAAAATTACTTTCACCGTTACGAGAAAGCCTCTCCAAGGCTACAGTTTCACATATTTCTCTTTTCGAGCTTCTATACTCGAAAAATGGAATGGTTTTTGGAAGATGTAAGGGGGTAGTAGTTTGTTTGAGTTATTTGAAGTAGTATTTTATACCCTTATCCAAGTGATTCGAGCCAGTTGGATCAATACCTTCCTTTTTTTAGGGGGTGCAGGTTATTACCTATTCAAACTCTTCCAGCCGTATTTTTTAAGAAGCTATCAAAGGTTATTATCAGGAAAGAGTAGTCTAAGGCAAGCAATAAAAATAGGTTGGAAAAATCGTAAAGGAATTGATTGGAAACAAGTTTGGAGACAATCAGTTAGAGGGCTGCTCAATGGGATGAAGTCATTCATACCTAAACTCTTGGCGCTGGTCTCTCTCATCCTTTGGAATGTTTTCTTCAGGATATTCTATACCCTCCCTTTTGTTAAACGAGAACGGAAACGTTTTGATAAAGAAATGAAACCCATTCTTTATTTTAAAAGTTACCGCAGCTTCGTTTATATGGGATTAGGTTTTAGCTTTATTGCTTTTATCTTAACCAATTACCTGGTTACTGTTTTGAGAGCTACAATCCGCTTTCTCTATTTTAGTATTTGGTCGTTTAAAGATGCTAGTAAGGCTGTAAACTTTGACTTAAATAGCCTCTTGTTTCAAAGTTTATTGAATGCCAAAGTCTTTTGGATTGCCCCGATTTTAGCTTTTCCTCTCTTTCTGATGGGTCTAGTCCTTGCTTGGAAATCTGCTTGGATCAACTTTGAGCAGTTTCGTGACTACAACCATAATGAGGAGGGAGATGACCGTTTTGTGACGGTTGATGAAATTCGTCGTCAATACAAAAAGATTCCCAATAAAGCTCTAACTTATCCAGGTGAAGGTGGGGCTCCAGTATTTCATGAACTGACTCATGATTTGGCAGGACAAACACTCCGAACGCAAATGTTATGGCAAAATAAGACAATCAGTCGATACGTGACCAATGCGGAGCGCATTTTGGGCATGCAATCTTTTCCTTCAGGTTACTACTACATTGAAGATAAGCCTACTAACTTGTTAGGAATTGGGATGACTCGTTCAGGTAAGGGGGAAGGTCAGATCACGACAGCGATTGATATCAACAGTCGTGCGGAGTTGCAGCCATCGCTGGTTCTAGCAGACCCGAAAGGGGAACACTACCAAGCCTCTTACAAAACGATGAGGCAACGTGGCTATGAAGTTGATGTGCTTTCTTTCCAAAATATGGATTGGTCTATGTCCTACAATCCTTTGGCTCTAGCTATTGCAGCCGCCAAGAAAGGTTACTATGAGAAAACGCAAACCTATGTCAATGCAGTCGCAGAATCCATTTTTCCAAAACAAAAAGGTGGTGAGAAGGGAAATGCGGAGTATTTTCGTAAGTCTTCTATATCCCTATTTAACGCTCTGACAATGGCTTTGATGGATCGGGCTAATGAAACCGTTCAAAATGGTGAGGACGATGCCTGGGATACCATTACCATCCCTAACGTTGCGAAATTCTTGGCGACAATGGGGTCTGAAGAAGTCTTTGTGGATGGAACGGGGGAAGTCGTTGAGAATCCAACTAGAGAACAACAGGTATCCAAGAAATCAAAAATCACGGTCTATTTTGATAATTTGAGACAAGTGAATCAAAAACAATTCTCCAAATTCAGACAAATGGCAGATATCGAATTTCGTGCCTCAGACTTTGGTGGTGATGAGACTAAAGGGAATGTCTACTCTAGCATGATGACAGGAATCAATCTGTTCTTGCAAGATAACGTGGCCAAACTCACTTCCAAAAACTCGATTGATTTAGAGTCTTTTGCCTTCCCACGTCGATTGTCTGTTAAGTTGAGATCAAGCACCAACAGTCAATTAAAAAATGAGTTCAAGCATAAGACTGCTAGGGTAACTATTACAGGCTTGAAGAAATGGGGTAAAGTTGAAAAGCAAGTCGATTATGTGAAGCAAGCGACAGCTCTTATTGATGGAGAAGGCTATCTGACTTATGCCATCGAACCTAAACTTCCAGATCAGTTTACGGTTACGATTGATTTTAATCATAAGAAAAATGGTAAGTCTCCAGTTCGGGATCGGGTCTTCCAATTCTCAGCTGAAAAAGTCTATCGAAAAGATGGAGATAGGTTAGAACTAGATGAGTATACCAAGAAGCCAATTTTAGATCATATCGATGTAAGGGTTCTGAAGAGCAAAGAAGACACTCAAAATCTTCTCCAAGAGTCAGATATTGAGTTGATTTACTCCGATAAACCAAGAGTCGTCTATCTGGTAACACCACCAAACCGAACAGAGTACAATGGGATTGTCTCTTTGTTCTTGGATCAGTTATACAATGCCAACTATGACCTTGCCTTAACAAATGGGCGGAAATGTATCAATCGGATTCTCCATATCTTGGATGAGTTTACAAACATTCCAGCTATTCCTCACATGGATACGAAAATTTCTATCGGATTGGGGCAAAACATTCTCTATTATCTTTGGGTTCAAAACTTGGAACAATTGGTTAATGTCTATGGTGAAAATGTTGCACAAACGATTCTGGATAACTGTTCATTGAAAGTTTACGTCAAAACGACGTCTCCAGATACCAATAAGAGATTTAGTGGGGAGTTGGGTACACGTACCATCACCAGAAGACGGCGCTCCAGCAATATCCTGGACGAAGCCAATCCAAATGTAGCTGTCGAGAATCCAAAACAAGAGTTGTTGACACCAACGCAATTGGCGAAGCTCCAGGAAGGAGAAGCGGTTATCTTACGTGGGGTCAAGGGACGGGATAATGTTGGACGTAAGGTCACAACAGATCCAATCTTCGCACATGATAAGAACAGCTTCCCTTACAAGTACATGTTCTTACAAGAGGAGTTTGATACATCGATGACTCTTGCAGATATTCCAGTCGAAAGCGCCCACCGTGAGCTAGAGCTTCAGGAGATCGCAGTTGATGCAGGTACAGCCTTCAACAACATCATCGACTGGAGGCAACGTTTGACTATGCCTCTTCTCAGCAACAATGGAGAAACTCCTAAATTATCAGGCCGTCACAGTAAAGGACAAAAGGTGCAAACCCAATCGTTTACTTCCACAGATGAATTATTCCAGGCAGCTGTAGCTAGTGTCATTCAAGGTGACTATGATTATTATGATGACGGAGATGAGTTCTTTGCGGATGAAGTTATCTAAAAAGATATACAATAAGTTATATAAACACTTGCAAGAAAAAAAGTTGTTTGTTATAATGAGGTAAATAATGATTAGGAGAAAAAATGATGAAAGCAAAGCACTTTTTAAGAATTGTTTTAGTAGGGTTAGCCTTGATTTTACTAGGAGCATGTGGTCAAAAATCACCTGAGTCTATTGCTAAAAATGTGCTAAAAGATAGCTATACGGGCTTTTCACAAGAAGATAGTTATGATAGTTCTATTTTTAGTGGTGGAGTAGGATCTACTTTAAAATTCGATAAAGAAAAGCGAACCATTTCAAATAATGACGGTAAAAGCATTAGGTACAGTGTTCTTTCAGAAGAACAAGTGAAGGCAATTCCAGCCTCTTTCAGAGGAACTATTGTTAGTTTAGAAAGTCAACTGAAAGGAAAGGATAATTTTACTATAGCTGTTGGTGATAACGCAGATAAGCCTGAAGAGGCTGGTGCTTACTATCAAGTCGTCTTGACTGAAGGTGGTAAAAAAATTAGAGTCATTGAATTACTTCGTGGCTATAAAGAAGACAATGCTTTCTATGATTTCAATGGAAAAGCAGATTAACTTACAAAAGTCTCAATTATTTGAGGCTTTTTTTATTGTCAGAATTTCATTGTCCCTTTAAAAACGATTTTGCCATTATCGAATATGATAGGGGTATCTTAGAAAGAAAGAAGGTACCTTTAGTGCACTATCAAACCTTTTCAGATTTGATGAATGAGGTCAAGAATCTCAATGGTGAAATCACAGGCGAGAATGCAAAAAAGCTGGCGGAATTTTATTCCTACTGGGGCAACTATTTAGAACCGACTCCTGCATTTATGGCATTTCTCACCTATTTACCAGGAGGGATTGCCAAGGCTCTTTATCAAATCACTTCCAGCCTAGAACATGTTTTTAATAATATGTTCAAGCTCTTTGGCCTCTTCGGTTATCTGGGAGACCAGAAGACGATTATAGGCCAGTTCTTTTACTGGTTTCAGTTATTGGGGACGTCCTTGTTTACCCTGATTTTGGTTGTGTCGGCTGTTGCAGGAGTTTTTACAAAACCAGTCAAATACAAAGGGGTCATTACGAATTTCCTTTTGGTAACGGCTGTAACTGCCGTATTGCCATTAGCTTTGACCACCATCTCAACAGCAGTGGCACAGGATGCCATGTCTATCCAGACAGTCTCCAGTGAAGCCCCTTCTGGTAGTCAGCCAACTTCCTCCTTGGCTCTTCAGCCCATGAAAAATAATGTGGTAGACTTAAAAGTTTTGATCTACAAAGATTTTTCTACAGAGTTGTTTCCAATGGATGATTATGGCTATATCAAGCCCGTTCAGGAGGGGTCAACTCCTGTCAATAATATCACGGATGACCCTGCACAGCGGGACACGACCGATTTTGCGACCAAGATTGATTTTGGGGCAAACTATGGTACGACAAATCCAAAACTGTTAAAGGATATGCAGGAAACCGACAAAATAGCAGGGATTAAAGGCTTGTTCCTCCATAAGTTGAATTCCAATAATACTGGAGTTGAAAGCATTACAGAACACCGTCTCATCAATCAATTGAGTGCTTTTGAATCAGTTTATATGCGCTATAAAGTCAACTGGATAGGGATGTTCCTCCAGTATATTATCCTTGTTGTTCTTTTGGTCAGCATGATCATCAAGCTCGTCAAATCAGTTTTTGATATCCTGATTGAAGCAATGATCTCTCCGATTCTTGGATACAGTTCTCTATCAAACTCAAAGAAATACAAAGAGTTGTTAAGAACCATTGGCGGAGCCTTAGCAGGAATCTTCTTTGAAGTTATCATTATGCGTGTAACGCTTGAGATTTTCAGAGATTTGCCAATCCTCTCTGTCTCAGCTGTAACGAAGCTTTCTGGCGGATTCTTTGATGGACTCAACATGTGGGAGCAGTGTCTCGCAGCTGCCTTTGTTTATGTTGGAGTATTCTTTGCAGCCATGCAAGGAGTGGCCATGATCGAGCGCTGGCTTGGAGTTTCAACAGGTCATAGTGAAACAGCTCAACAACTGCTCGGAGCCATGATGATGGGGAATGCCTTTGCGGCTGGAGCAGGCGGTCTCTTTAATGGTGGTATGGCGCTTGGTCAATTTGGTATGGATATGGCACAAAAAGCTCCAGATGCCTTATCTAAAGGAAGTCAGATTCTGGGGAATAGCCTTGCCAGAACTGGAGGTGGTATTCAAGGTGCTTTGAACTCTGTAAAAGACCAGGGCTTGGTGAATGCGGCCAAAGGTGGTGTAAGTAATATGGTTGATTTGGCAGAATTGAAAGCATTTGAAGCCATGCAAAATACGAAAGGGGCAGTTGGCAACGTTTTAGATAAGCTGGATGATAAGGCTGTCTCTGCTCAAAATGCGACCTATAACGCTCTGAAAAATGATGCAGTTCCTGGAATTGATCAGCCTGGCCCAATTGATATTCCTGAGCCTCCAGTCGATCCAGGAACAACGGATGCACCTATTGTCGATCCAACTTCTTCAGCTGAAGAAATGGAGTCCCCAATTCAAGATCCAAATCCACCTGCAGATGCACCAGTTTCAGAATCACAATCACCAGCACAGCCTGATTCTTCTCAACAGAAATTTCAACAGAGTATGAATCAAATGAATTACATGAACCAACAAATGCAACAAGCAGGACAGCGTATGCAGGGAGGTCGTCATATCACAGGTGCTGAGAGTGAGGACGAAGAAGAATAGGCTGAACTATGGATTTAACAGGAAAGAACATTGTTATCACAGGAAGTCTACGTCCTCTAACTCGAGAAGAAGCCATACGATTTTTAGAAAGTAAAGGAGCTGTCGTTCAAAACTATGTATCTTCTAGGACAGATATATTGGTTTTAGGACACAAGCAGTTGAACCTTTTTGATCTAGATAAAAGGTCTAAAAAGCATGATGAAGCGCTTAGACGAATATCAGACGGTCAATCCATCACTTTCCTTTCCGAAGAATCATTCTTTGATTTGGTTAAGAAGTCTCAAGATTGAGGCTTCTTTTATTGTATAAAAAAGTATATAACTTTTTGTACAATTCATTCCTGAAGGATGATGGTAAAAATGCTATTGTCCCTTTAAAAGATATTTTCGATTATTCATTATAATGTGAGTGTCAAAACAAATATAAAGGAGAAATTCATGTACGGTGAAAAATACGGTGTACCTAGAGATATCTATGCCAAAATCAAAATCATAGGCCTTCTTATCCTAGATATTGCTTTTGTAGGAATTACTGGAGTAATCGCTTTGAGCGTTGGCTTAAAAATCTTTCCTAAAAGCCAGTGGATACAGATGTTTGCATTCATTTTTTTAACACCAGTTCTGAGTTTGTATCTGGTGTTACCAGCTAACGGTGGTAAAAAGAATTGGCACAGCATGTTTCTTTTCTTCAGACGAAGAAGAAAACGTTATATTAGCTTGAATTATATCAGAAGGAGAAAACCATAATGGCGATTAAACAAATTCAACCTCCAAAAAATGAGAAACGTCCGCTGGGACGTATTCAAGAAACAAAGAAACAAACGCAGGAATATTTTGATTTGCATTCTTGCGTTGAGTTGTTGGATGTAAAATCAATCATTCCAAACAGCCAGGCTTATATCCAGTTAGTTGATTATGGCTACTTGCAGCTGATGGAGATACCAGGTAAAGATCTAGGTTCGATGTCTTATAACGAAGTTATGAGAACCATTGAAAATTTTGAAACCTGGTTGACTCGATTTGGATCGAATATCCAAGTGGAGACGACAACTTTGCCAACAAATACTGATACGCAAATTTCTGACTTGCGCCATCATTTGGATTTAGTGCGACAAGAAATGTCTAAGTTATCAATAAATGATAGACGTTTTTTACAACTCAAGGATCGTGAAATTTGGCTTCAAAGCCAAATTAAAGTTGAAGAAAGCATCCGACAAGAAGTCTATAATACAGAGTTCATACTGTGGCTATTTGCACCTACAACAACCGAATTGGACGAATTGGTTCGTAAGGCTAAAACCTATGGAAATAATGATTTTGTTCCACAAGATATCAGCTACAGGAAGAAAATTCAGATTATAAAGCAATACAACAATATGAATGAGAAAGTGTAGGAGAGATAGCATGCCTGATTTATCAAAACGTAGACAAAGACAACTAAAAAATGAAGGATATGACCTTGCTTTCCTTAGCCAGATTCAACCGCAAGGAAATATTGATTTTAAAAAGGATGATCGTTTCTGGATAAGTGGAGATGGATGCCATACGGTCTTACACTATTATGAGTATCCAACTGAAGGAATGGATCGTTTTTGGCTTTCTGAATTGTTGTTGCTTCCTGGAACACGTTCCTTCCTGTCACTGTACAAGGAGGATAATAGACAGCTTCAAAAAGAGATTGAGGACTCTATTGAAGAGAAGTCAACACGGATTACAAACAATAGCAAACTAACCAATAATCGGAAAGAACTAGATGAGATTGACAATCTTAATAAACTAAGCCGTGAAATTGATAAGCGGAATATAGCTATGTATGGGATGTATATTCGTGTCTTTGTGTTTGCATCAATCAAAGAAGAGTTATTCAAGAAGGTTGAAGAAGTCAAAGACAAAACGTCGAAATTCAAATCCACTATTCTGTCTGGAGAATTAGATTTTGAATACCATGCTCCATTTATTCCAGCCGAATATCAGATTGATTTGCCCAATCATCGAAGAGGGATACCGACTCCAGCTCACTCAATAGCTGGTGGATATTTCTTTAATCATACGAAGCTAGAAGATGAGAAAGGCTTCTATCTTGGATGGACTCCAACGAACGGAGCGGTAAATTTCAATTTTCTAGAACGTGACGAGAAAAGAACACGATCTTTTATGATCCTATCTGGAAATCCAAAGATGGGACAACGATCTTTTCTTATGAAACACACAGACGGTCTCTATGCGAAGGGGCATTATATTCGTAACTTTGATGCTACTGGCCAGTTTCTTGATCAGACACGAAAACAACATGGATTGATTCTTGATTTATCAGGTGAGGCTAACCGTATCAATATCTTCCAGGTATTTCCAACAGTGACCAATGAAGCAGGAACTGAAATCGATAAGAAGAAATCCTACAACCTTCATATCGAGAAACTGAAGAGTATCTATAAACTCCTGAATAATGAAGTGACAGGAGACGATTTAATCACATTTGGAACTCTCCTGAATGAGTTTTATATTGAGGGAAATATGTGGGCTCGAAATCCTTCATTGAATCCAGAAAAACTGAAAGCGACGGATATTGTGAAGGAAGAGTATCCTATTCTGTCTGATTTTATTTTGTTTGTTGATGCCTACAAACGTCGACTGGAACAAACTAGTACGGATAAAGCCGAACACAAGGCTGTTAAGCGTATTTACAACACGTTTAACGAACTATTGACAACAAACGCAGAAATTTTCGAGGGGACAACCAAATTTCAAGATATTTCTTCAGAGCAAGTTGTGACATTTGACTTCTCAGGTTTGAAGAACGCCCCTCATTTGTTAAATGTTCAAATATTCTCTGTTCTTTCACTTGTCTCGGCTGATATTGTCAATAACGGAAAACGCTGTAAGCAATTACTGAAGAGACGTCCTGACTTAACAGAGATGGATATGCAGCACTATATTGTCAATATTAGTGGGGCACAGACACTCATTGACCCTAAGCATGAAAGTAGTGTCAACCTTCTGGCTGATATGATTGATACAATGGGCGAAAACTTTGCTGGTGTTGTATTGTCTGTTAATTCACTGCGAGGGATTCTGTTTGAGACGGGGATTGGCACTCATAAGGATCCGTACGTAACGGCAGTCCAGAGGATTTTTGGTCTGATGCAATATAGAGTTTTTGCTCAGACGGACGAAACCAGTGTTCCTCTACTAGCTAACGCCTTATCTGGATCAATGAACCAGTCTGAACTAGAGACTTTGCCTCGTCTGAAGAAAGGACAGTTATTCATGAATATTGCAGGGGTAGGAAATCTGGTCTTTAACCAACAGCTGTTAGCCCCTGAAGTTGAGCGCTATGGCGGTATTGAGTAAGAAAGGAAGGTAAACCAGAATGGCCAAAAATAAACTAGGAATGATTGCCAGGACTAAGCAGAGATTTGATCAATACGTATTGATTCGTAAATATCGCATGCAACAAGAAAGAGATTATTTCGCTTCAGAGGGAGAATCTGATCCAAAACGCCTGGAAGCACAAAAAGAACGAGATAAGGAGTTTTTGAACGGTCTCAAGAAGATTGGAATAGGATTTATTGTATTTTTAGTTTTTTATGGAATTTTGCGAACAATATTAGGATTGTGGTAAATAAGCGAGGTATCCATGAAAAAAATATTTAAACTGAAGATTCTCATTCCTTTTGTGGCTCTCCTATTAATTATCAATGTTGGGATAACCATGTTAGTTGGGATAATGGGAGCTGTAACCAATAATGGAAGAAATGATTGTGGTGCCGTAGAAACAACATCTTCAACCAGCGACTCAACAGTTTCTTCAGCTGATGGTTCCATCGATGACTTTGTAAAAAAGCATAAAGAAGCCTATATCCTGTCTTGGAAGGCAGGAGGTTTCCTACCTTCAGCCTCTATCACTCAAACAATGATAGAGAATGGCTTTAATTTTACGAATCCTAATGGTACCTCCTTCTGGAAAGCTCACAATATGGGAGGTGTTAAAACCTCTAGCAAAAGTAATTTTCCAGTTACTCTTGCGACGTATGGTGAAGATAGTGTTGATTTAAGTGGGACAAAGCCTGGAGCGAATGTCGGAGACGGCACAGGAGGAGCTTATACTTGGTTCTCTAGCTACGATGCAGGAATCGTAGGGAAATCTGAGTTTATGGCTCACCAGACACTTTATAAAGGGGCTATAAACAATACAAATGGTATTGCTAGCCTATCTGCTATAGCAGATGGTGGATGGGCCACAGATGGCACTTATAAGAGCAAACTAACTGATATGTACCAAAAACTAGGTACGAAGTATCAGTGGCTTGATAAGGAAGCTATTGCTGCTCATGGTGAGAAACCTTATGAAGGATCCAGTACACAAGATGTCGGTTCTTCAGATAGTGCGGTGTCTTCTTCAGCTGAAAAAAGCGGATGTGGAGAATCAGGTAGCAGTACCGATGGAACGGGAACTGTCCCTTCAGATGCGACTGCGTGGGGTTATAAACCAGAAGACTTACCAGATAGCTTGAAACCATTCATTATTGATCCTAAGAGCTTAGGCATGGATTATGCTAAGTCTACAGGATGGTATAATCCTGGAAGTGACGAGTATGCTGGACAATGTGTGAATCTTACAATTAGCATGGGAAATCACTTATGGGGTCATTCTGGCTCCGTACAGGGCGATGGGAAAGATCAAGCGGCGGCATGGGCTGCAATATTTGGAAATTCGGTTAAGACTACACCCAAAAGAGGCGCTATTTTTTCTTCACAGGTAGGAGGCGGAGGATATGGTCATACTGGAATTGTATGTCATGTTTTCGAGAATGGCTCTATCTTATTTGTAGAACAAAATACACCTCTGAGTGGTTGGGATCAGTTCAAAACTCCATATACATGGAATTATCGTATTTGGACTAAATCACAACAACAAGAACAGGTAATCTCTTTTGCTTATCCAGATGACAGAGAAGCTAAATTAAGTTCAAATTAAAAGGAGGATATAAGATGATTGATTGGATAAAGGAGAATATGGTTGTATCGATTGTAGTAGGTATTCTATTGGTTTTGGCAGGAATAGGGATTGTATCGAGTTTCAGGCCATCTCAACAAACTAAAATAGAAGAAACGGCTCAGGTGAGTTCTTCAGGAACCGCACAAAACGAACCGTCTTCCAAAGAGGAAACAGCAGATGAGAAGAATTATCGGACAGCTAAGCTAAAACTAGAACGCCCCTATGCAGAGGCAAGCTCAGAAGACAAAAAAGAAGTGTTAAAAGCCTTTGAAGAAGCAGTAGCAGATATAAAAAAGACGAATTTTCTGCCAAATGTAAAGGGAACAATTGAGAATCATTTATCTATGACACAGAATGCGATGGTTCAAACCTTTGCGATGGCTCTTCTGACGAATCAGTATGATTTTCAACCTAAACAATTGGAAGTGATGCCAACTGAATCAGATGATGTGATTCAATTTTTGGTTGTTCTAACTAAAAATGGAGAAGAGAACAGCTATTTCGTTGGAAATTTCAATACTACGGTTCAACAAATCCAGCTAAAAGCCTATGTTGGCGGAAATATAGGTGGTACATACGGATAATAAGTTGCACAAAAAGTTATATAACTTTTTGTGCTTTTATATTGACAAACAAAGTTGTTTTAGTTATAATTAAGTATATAAAAAGTTATATAACAAAATATACAATTATCCAAGGAGGGAATCATGAAGATTCAGACTACAAACTTAGGAAAAGGTGGCGGTGGTAAGACTACAGATACCTTTAATGAAGGGGATTGGTTGGCACGCGTTAAGGGGCTTAGAACACTACTCATTGATGGAGCTTGGGAATGTAATTTGACAAGAACATTTGATGTAAAATGCGAGAAAACTGTCTATGATATATTTACGACTGGAGAGTATGAGATTGTTCCAATATCAGAAAATCTCAGTTTGATTTGTGGTGATGAGCGTTTGACAGATGAGCAGTTAGATCTTGCCAGTCGAAACAACAAGTATCTCCAGTTGTTTATGTGGTTTAGCGAACATTACGAAGAGTTAGAAGCACAATTTGATGTCATTCTGATTGATACGCACAATGATGAGAGTTTAGTTACAGCAAATTTTATAGCTGTATCAGATATTGTCTTGGCTGTTTCTGATGCCTCTCTTAATGGTTTTCGTGCCTGGTTATCTTTGAAAAATTTTGTAGATTTCATTAAGAGCGAAGCTATCGAAGTGATTACTAAGAAAAGCTATGTTAAAGCAGAACCTTATCTTATTGGAAATAAGATCAAGTACGTTGGAAACAATGTAACAGACACTTGTAAACAATTTTTAGAAGTTGTTGAAGAAGACTCAGCTTACCTAGGTTCTATCCAGGAGAAAGAGCTCATGGCCAAGAGTCTTGTGATTAGTCAGAGTGTTTTTGAGCAGCATGAAGAGATGACAGCTAACCAACAAGAGACACATAAAAAGTTTTATGATAATATAAACTATGTATATGAAAATATTTTGAGTGTGTTAGAAGGAGAGGTAGCATGACAGAGAATCGATTCGCACAAGTAAAACAAACATTCCAAAGTACACCAAAGAGAGAGAAGACCCCTTCGTCGAGGAAACAAAATCAGGAGGCTAGAAAGTCTCCTGAAAGCTATAACAAAAAGCAAAGATATCCATTCTCTTTACATCATAATGTTCGATACGATATGTTAGATGCTTTAGTAGAGTATCACGGTGAAAAATCAGCTTCATCTTATCTCGAGAATCTGATTATAAGAGAATGGGAAAAGATGGAGCGAAAGAAAAAATAGCGTTCCATAAGAAAGGAAATGCAGCAATGAAATACTTATCAAATCTATCAGATATTCCTGAATTTTCTTCAGCAGCAATAGATTCAGGACAAATTGTCATCCCTCGTCCAATAATAGACAACCCACAGTTCAATGATTTGAAGAGTAGTGGAATTTTTCTCTACATGCTTTTATTAAATCGTTTAAGAGCTGCAGTTGACTTTGAATTAAAAGGATATGATGAAAATGGAAATACTTTTGTATGTTACCCTATAGAGGAGCTAATGGAGTCTCTTCAATCAGGTAAAAGTAAAGTGATTTCTTTGAAAAAGAAGCTAAAGAATCATGGTTTAATTGAAGAAGTACGCCAAGGATCCAATCTACCCAATAGAATTTACCTAACAGATGAGATTTTAAAATATTACTGATGAAGTAGGAGGAATCTATGATGATTTTCATTGATATTAAAAGACTTGTTCAGCTGTTCTTTATTTTTATCGGAGCTATAGCAATCTATGTATTCTATAAGACGTTTGGTCTTAGTATGGTGTTTATAGTCGTTTTAGGATTGGCCGTTTTAAAATTCGCCCCAGCTTTCTTTCCAGTTGTATTATTACTGTATTTAGGGCTTCACTTTACAGGTGGTTTTTCCTTTATTGCAGATGGAATTGTGACGGTTTTATGGAGTATTATTTTGATTCCTATGGGGATAGCTACTATTGAAATGAGCAAATCCTATTTTAGTAAGAAAGAGAAACCTTGGTATGACAAGTAAGAGTTTATCTGAAAAGATAGGCTCTTTTTTTGTCAGAACAAAGGATTATTTGAACATTCAGGTCAAAATTTATTAAAATAAGCGTAATTTTAATAAGGGAGGATTCTGAATGGCTTTCTTTGATGAGAGAGAACTAAAAAATCAATTGCTGTTTCAAAATGCAAAAGAATTTTATAACTTTGTTTCTAGGTATGATGAGGAGATGATTCCGGTCATGAAAGCAAAAGGCTATACCTGTATTCATTCAATGGAGCGAACCGTTGCTTTTACATTTGGTGAGTTTACTTTTAGAAGAAGACGTTGGAAAAAGGGAGATCATTGGGTCATTCCAGTAGATGAAAAGTTAGGACTTCAGAAGAACGTCCGCTTCTCCTGGGAATTTATGTATCAGGTGGCTAAATTATCTACTTTAATGCCCTATGATAAAGTAACTCAGGTGATCCAATTGACTTATCACATCTCTATCACAAAGCCAATTGTAGTAAAAGCTGTAAAAATTTGTGAGAAGTTATTGGAGGAGAGAGAAGGCTATCGATATTATGAAGAGAATAAAGAAGTTCGCAAAAGAAAAGCCCAGGTTATTTATATTGAGGGTGATGGTGTGATGGTTAAAGCACGTGACACACAGAAGGATAATAAACATTACGATTTATCCCATTTTGTAGTTCATACAGGAAGCCAGAAAGTTGGCAGCAATCGATTTGAACTCCAGGACAAAAAAGAATTTATTGGCCTTGACAATCGCTTAGTGAGGGAGCAGGTGATCGATTATCTGTTCAATAATTACGAAATTACGAATCAGACTTTATTGATTACGAACTCTGATGGAGGTCATGGATATACACCCTATGTTTTCAAAGAGATTGCGAAGGTTCTGCGAATTAAACGCCACGAACATTTCTGGGATGAGTATCATGTAAATAAGGAGTTGAAGAATTATCTAAAATTTTACTCTGAGGATCTATTAGAGAGAGCTTTCCAGGCGATTAAGCAACATGATAAGCAGTTAATGAGAACTGTCCTAGATACGACCGAAAGTTACATTGATACAGAAGAAGAACAAGAGTTGTTTGAGAAGTTCAAGAGTAAAATATTGAGAAATTTCCAATATACCAAACCAGCCGAACAGAGAGGATTCAGTCATGCAGGAATCGGGATAATGGAGAGTCAGCATCGTAAAGTCACTTATAGAATGAAAAAAAGAGGAATGTATTGGACTCTTGCTGGAGCTGAAACGATGAGTCGAATTATTGTTTTGAATTATGAGGATTCCTTGAGAGAATTATTCTTCGGCACCTGGAGAGAAGATTATGAAAAATTTATTTCTTTAGAGGAAGTTTCTGCTTATACCATTAAAAAGAGAATGAGTAAAACGGATAAAGAAAATACATCTAGATATCAATGTTACCCTGATAGCAAAAGATTATCCTACTTCCGAAAACAATAGAAGTACATAACAAAGTATATAAAAAGTTATATAACAATAACCTTTGTAAAAAAAGGTCTTTTTGTGCTACAATCAAACATAAAATACTTGCACGGTATGTAAAAATGTGTTATAATTTACTTAAATTAATCGAATAAAAAAAGACGAAAAGTGCGCTAACACTTCTCGCCTTACCGAGTAAGAACTCGTCCTTCTTACTCAGTCTTTAATTAATGATACCTGATAAGTGTATCAATGTCAAGACTGAGCAAGAAATTTGTTCAGTCTTTTTTTAAAACTCGGTGATGTTCTCCTAAAAAATGTATGAATTTAGGCGTTCTAAAAAATTCTACCGCATACAAGTTACATGTAAGGGTTTACAAAATAACTTACTTGTGCTATACTTAAATCACAAGTTAATACAAGGTGAGTGTTACTAAGTAATATTAGGCATGATCACAGGTGAATTAGAAATCGGATGATTTTCTAGTTCATTTGTGGTCATTTTTTGTACTAATATACCTTTAAGATATAAAAGGAGGTTGACATGTATCGAATTCTAAATCCAATGAATCACAATGTCTCGCTTGTCAGAAATGATAAAGGAGAAGAAGTGATTGTGATTGGTAAGGGGATTGCATTTGGAAAGAAGAAGGGGGATTTGATTGCTGAACATCAGGTTGAGAAAATCTTTCGGATGAAGACCGAAGAGTCCAGAGAAAACTTTATGGCTCTCCTCAAAGATGTTCCGCTTGATTTTATCACAGTGACCTATGAAATCATTGATAAGCTATCAAAGAAATATCATTATCCGATTCAAGAGTATCTCTACGTAACATTGACAGATCATATTTACTGTTCTTACCAAGCTCTAGCACAAGGAAGGTACAAGGATAGTAATCTGCCAGATATTTCCACTAAGTATCCTGTCGCTTTTCAAATCGCAAATGAAGCATTTGAAATTTACCGCCAGAAGCTAGCAGATCATTTTCCTGAGGACGAAATTATTAGGATTGCTTATCATTTCATTAATGCCGAAGGTGAAAATGAAGTGGAACTTGTGGAGTCGATTGATAAGAGGAAAGAAATTCTCAGGAATGTTGAAGAAGTTTTAACGGACTATGCAATTCAACGAACTAAAGAGAATAACCATTTCTATGATCGCTTTATGATACATTTGAATTATTTCTTGGATTATTTAGACAGATCTAGAGATGATAACCAATCACTTCTGGATATGGAAGATCATATTAAACAATCCTATCCAAAAGCCTTCGAGATTGGTTTCAAGATTTATGATGTGATTACGCAACATACGGGTCTTGATTTGTATAAAAGTGAACGAGTTTATCTAGTTCTACATATCCAACGTTTATTGTCATAAAAATTTATTTAAAACTATATAAGGAGAATTCTATCATGAATAGAGAAGAAGTAACATTGTTAGGTTTTGAAATCGTAGCCTATGCTGGCGATGCTCGTTCAAAACTATTGGAAGCTTTAAAGGCTGCTGAAGCTGGTGATTTTGTAAAAGCAGATACTCTTGTAGAGGAAGCTGGTTCTTGCATTGCAGAGGCTCACCACGCGCAAACAAGTCTATTGACTAAGGAAGCTTCTGGTGAGGACTTAGCGTATAGTGTGACCATGATGCATGGCCAAGACCACTTGATGACAACTATTTTGTTAAAAGATTTGATGCACCACTTAATCGAACTTTATAAGAGAGGAGTTAAATAATGAATAAACTAATTGCATTTATCGAGAAAGGAAAACCTTTCTTTGAGAAATTATCTCGTAATATCTATCTTCGTGCTATTCGGGATGGATTTATCGCAGGTATGCCTGTTATTCTCTTCTCAAGTATCTTTATCTTAATCGCCTTTGTACCAAACTCATGGGGCTTCCAATGGTCTGATGAAGTAGTGGCTCTATTGATGAAACCTTATAGCTATTCAATGGGTATTCTCGCACTTTTGCTAGCTGGTACGACTGCTAAATCATTAACAGACTCTGTTAACCGTAGCATGGAAAAAACCAACCAAATCAACTATATGTCAACTCTATTAGCTGCTATTGTTGGATTATTGATGTTGGCAGCTGATCCAATTGAAGGTGGCTTTGCAACAGGATTCCTAGGAACAAAAGGTTTGCTTTCAGCCTTCCTAGCAGCCTTTGTGACTGTAGCAATCTATAAGGTTTGTGTTAAGAACAATGTCACTATTCGCATGCCTGACGAAGTTCCACCAAATATCTCACAAGTATTTAAAGATGTGATTCCATTCACTCTATCAGTGGTTTCTCTTTATGCTCTTGATTTACTAGCTCGTCATTTTGTTGGTGCAAGCGTAGCTGAATCAATCGGTAAATTCTTTGCTCCATTATTCTCTGCAGCTGATGGTTACCTAGGTATTACCATTATCTTTGGTGCCTTTGCCTTCTTCTGGTTTGTTGGTATCCATGGTCCATCTATCGTTGAACCAGCTATCGCAGCTATTACCTATGCCAATGCCGAAGTCAACTTGAACCTTCTCCAACAAGGTATGCACGCTGACAAGATTCTTACTTCTGGTACACAAATGTTTATCGTTACCATGGGTGGTACTGGTGCGACACTGGTTGTTCCATTCATGTTCATGTGGTTAACAAAATCTAAACGTAACCGTGCAATTGGTCGTGCTTCAGTAGTTCCAACATTCTTTGGTGTAAATGAACCAATCTTGTTTGGTGCACCGCTTGTATTGAACCCGATTTTCTTCATTCCATTTATTTTTGCCCCTATCGCAAACGTTTGGATCTTTAAGTTCTTTATCGAAACACTTGGCATGAACTCATTTACCGCCAACCTTCCATGGGTTACTCCTGGACCTTTGGGGATTGTCCTTGGTACAAACTTCCAGTTCTTATCATTCGCTCTTGCTGCCCTTCTAATCGTAGTTGACGTAGTCATTTACTATCCATTCCTTAAAGTCTATGATGAACAAATTCTTGAAGAAGAACGTTCAGGTAAGTCTAATGATGAATTGAAAGAAAAAGTTGCTGCAAACTTCAATACTGCGAAAGCAGATGCTATTCTTGAAAAAGCGGGTGTAGAAGCAACACAAAATACCATCACTGAAGAAACAAATGTCCTCGTTCTCTGTGCTGGTGGAGGTACAAGTGGACTTCTTGCAAATGCTTTGAATAAGGCAGCAGCAGAATACAATGTCCCTGTGAAAGCAGCAGCAGGAGGCTATGGTGCTCACCGTGAAATGTTGCCAGAGTTTGATCTTGTTATCCTTGCCCCTCAAGTTGCTTCAAACTTTGAAGATATGAAAGCAGAAACAGATAAACTCGGTATTAAACTTGCCAAGACAGAAGGCGCTCAATACATCAAATTAACTCGTGATGGAAAAGGTGCTCTTGCATTCGTACAAGCTCAATTCGATTAACGATAGGGACTGTGAAACAGTCTCCTCTCGTTACGGAAATCGCTATGGCGAATTTCCTAATCGCCTTGTTAATTCGTCGGTAAAAAGATATCGTTTTTACCTCCTCATGTCACAATTCGATTAATAATAGGGACTATGAAATAGTTTCCTCTCGTTACGGAAATCGCTATGGCGAATTTCCTAATCGCCTTGTTAATTCGTCGGTAAAAAGATATCGTTTTTACCTCCTCATGTCACAATTCGGTGACTTGGTACAAGAAGTGAGATGGAGAAGGATGGCTCACTGACTCCTCTCCTCTCACTTTTACTTTATTTTAAATCAAGAAATAGGTGAAAAAAATGACAAAAACACTTCCAAAAGACTTTATTTTCGGTGGTGCAACAGCTGCCTATCAAGCAGAAGGTGCTACACATACTGATGGTAAAGGACCAGTAGCATGGGATAAATATCTTGAAGATAACTATTGGTACACTGCAGAACCAGCCAGTGATTTTTACAATCGATACCCAGTTGACCTCAAGCTAGCAGAAGAGTATGGTGTCAATGGTATTCGAATTTCTATTGCCTGGTCCCGTATTTTCCCGACTGGTTACGGCCAAGTAAATGCTAAAGGTGTTGAATTTTATCATAATCTATTTTCGGAGTGCCACAAACGTCATGTTGAGCCCTTTGTAACTCTTCATCACTTTGACACGCCAGAAGCTCTCCATTCAAATGGAGACTTCTTAAACCGTGAAAATATCGAACACTTTGTAGATTACGCTGCCTTCTGTTTTGAAGAATTCCCAGAAGTAAACTATTGGACAACCTTTAATGAAATTGGGCCAATTGGTGATGGTCAATACTTGGTTGGTAAATTCCCTCCAGGTATTCAGTATGACCTTGCCAAAGTCTTCCAATCGCACCACAATATGATGGTGTCGCATGCACGCGCTGTAAAGTTATATAAAGATAAAGGCTATAAAGGTGAAATTGGGGTTGTTCATGCTCTACCTACTAAGTATCCTCTAGATCCTGAAAATCCTGCAGATGTTATTGCGGCAGAGTTGGAGGACATTATCCATAATAAATTTATCTTGGATGCAACTTATCTGGGTCACTACTCTGAAAAGACCCTGGCAGGGGTAGAGGCTATCTTGGCTGCCAATGGTGGTAGCTTAGATCTTCGTGAAGAAGATTTCGAAGTATTAGAAGCTGCGAAAGACTTGAACGACTTCCTTGGAATCAATTACTATATGAGTGACTGGATGGAAGCATTTGATGGAGAAACTGAAATTATCCATAATGGTAAGGGTGAGAAAGGAAGCTCTAAATACCAAATCAAAGGTGTTGGTCGTCGTGTAGCTCCTGATTATGTACCACGTACGGATTGGGATTGGATTATCTATCCTCAAGGTTTGTATGATCAAATCATGCGAGTGAAGAAAGATTATCCGAACTATAAGAAAATCTACATCACAGAAAATGGACTTGGTTATAAAGATGAGTTCGTTGATAACACTGTTTACGACGATGGTCGTATTGATTACGTGAAGCAACACTTGGAAGTCTTGTCTGATGCTATTGCAGATGGAGCTAATGTAAAAGGTTACTTCATTTGGTCATTAATGGATGTCTTCTCATGGTCAAATGGGTATGAGAAACGTTACGGTCTCTTCTATGTAGACTTTGAAACTCAAGAGCGTTATCCTAAGAAATCAGCTCACTGGTACAAGAAAGTAGCGGAAAGTCAGATTATAGACTAGTAGAATTAGTAATTAGATATAGATTTCTAGTGAGGCAAAAGATGTTCAAAGATTTTATCCAATCTATTTATGAAAAAGTTTATATTATCAATTTTGATAAATGTTCTCAAATACCTTGTTTGACTAATGAGGAGCTGAAAAGTCTCGGAAAATGGTATGTCTCTACCGGTAAAGAATGGATTTGCCATTCAGACTATGAGCTGGAAGCATTTAAAAATTTGTTTTTAAATTTTATCAATCCTGAAGAATGGGATAATATCTCCTTTGATTCAGATTTTATGCCGTTTCAACAATCATAAAGAATCTAGGAAACTCTTTGTAAAAATCTTCATCAAAAAATGCGTCATATCAAGATTCTTATTTTCTTGATATGACGCATTTTAAATTTTATCAATCCACAGTTTTATGGTTTAGAAAGAATAATTTTTGTTTGTTTTGAAAGTTGTTCAAAGGTTTCTTTGCTCAGTTTAGAATCTGAAACGATGGTATCAATATCAGAGATATTGTAGAAGGTATAGAAATCAAATTTGTTGAACTTACTATTGTCAGCTAGTAAGTATTTTTTATTGGAATTATTGAGGGCGATGCGTTGAGATTCACCTTCCTCTTCACTAAAGGTCGCAATCGAATTGTCCTTAATACCATTACAGCTAACGAAGGCTTTAGAAAATTGTAAATTTGCCAAGTTTTGCAAGGTTAGTGTTCCGACAAAGGCTCCAGTGATAGAGCGGTAGTTTCCACCGATTAAAATCAAATCTGTTAGTTTTCGTTCGTTTAGAATGAGAAAGACTGGTAAACTGTTTGTTACAACACGAATATTATCAATTGGAAGTTCACGGGCAAAAGATTCCAAGGTTGTACCTGGACCAATAAAAATGGTTTCCCCTTCATCAATCAAATGGCCTGCAAAACGGCTGATTTCTTGTTTTTCTGCAATCTGTAAGCTTTGTTTTTCGATATTTGAACGTTCATTGTTTAAAATGGAACCTGTGCGAATTTTTTCAGCTCCCCCGTGCACTCGAACAAGTAAATCCTTGTCTGCTAACTCTTGCAAGTAGCGTCTAGCAGTCATATCTGATACATCCAAGCGAGTCATGATTTCTTTTACAGTAATAGTTCCCTTTGTATTTACCGTTTCTAGAATATTATCTAGTTTTTCCTGCTTTAGCATCGTTATCACCTCTATTTCTATTACTATTTTATCATAAAGTATTCAATCAATCAATTTAAAAAACAAAAGAAAACAAAAACAAAAATATCATGGTTGTTTTAAACAAACCATGATATTTGTTATCAGTTCTGGGATAAGTGAATTAGTCCAAACCGTAATTGTAGTCATCGTCTTGCATGGCTTCAACTTCGCCAAGAAGGTAACCATTTCCGACTTGAGAGAAGAAGTCGTGGTTGGAAGTTCCTGTTGAAATACCGTTCATAACGATTGGGTTAACATCATCAGCTGAATCTGGGAAGAGTGGATCTTGTCCCAGGTTCATGAGTGCCTTGTTAGCATTGTAGCGAAGGAAGGTTTTGACTTCTTCCGTCCAACCAACACCGTCATAGAGGCTTTCTGTATAGCCTTCTTCATTTTCATAAAGAGTGTAGAGTAGGTCGTACATCCATTCTTTGAGTTTTTCTTGCTCTTCTTCAGGCAATTCATTGAAACCGAGTTGGAATTTATATCCGATGTAGGTTCCGTGAACAGACTCATCACGAATGATCAATTTAATGATTTCTGCAACGTTGGCTAGTTTGTTGTTACCAAGATAGTAGAGGGGAGTGAAGAAACCAGAGTAGAAGAGGAAGGTTTCGAGGAAGACACTGGCAACTTTCTTTTCAAGTGGGTTACCGTTTAGGTAGATTTCGTTGACGATCTCAGCCTTCTTTTGTAGGTAAGGATTGGTATTGGTCCATTCGAAAATTTCTTCAATCTCAGCCTTTGTATTCAAGGTAGAAAAGATTGATGAGTAAGATTTAGCGTGGACAGACTCCATAAATTGGATGTTATTGAAAACAGCTTCCTCATGCGGAGTACGGATGTCTGAACGAAGTGCCTGAACTCCTGTTTCAGATTGCATGGTATCCAAAAGTGTCAAACCACCAAAGACTTTTCCTACCAAGTCTTTTTCTATATTTGATAGCTTTCTCCAGTCATCCAAGTCATTTGACAAGGGAATACGTGTATCAAGCCAGAATTGCTCCGTCAGTTTTTCCCAAGTTGATTTGTCGATGACATCTTCGATGGCATTCCAGTTAATGGCTTTGTAGTAAGTTTCCATTTGAAATCTCTTTCTGTGTTTAGTATTGCGAACTCACAATATCTCTATTTTATCATAATCCTAGAGTAGTTTCGCACAAAAAGTCGGAAGCCCGACTTTTTTGTTTTTCCATAGTATAGATGCTTATTCCAGTTTAGTTTAGCAGGGTGAATGAATACTTATCTGAGAAAATGTAGTTTCCTCAAGCAAAGATTAAATCACACAGCTCTCACATTGGTTGGCACCGACTTCTCCACCATCATCTGTAAAGGTACGGACGTAGTAGATAGACTTGATACCCTTGTTAAAGGCATAGTTACGAAGGATGGACAAGTCACGTGTCGTTTGTTTGTTTTCTTTCTTCCATTCGTAAAGTCCTTTTGGAATGTCACTACGCATAAAGAGTGTGAGTGAAAGTCCTTGGTCTACGTGCTCAGTCGCAGCAGCGTAAACATCAATCACTTTACGCATATCCATGTCGTAAGCAGAAGTGTAGTAAGGAATGGTTTCTGTTGACAAGCCAGCAGCAGGATAGTAGATTTTACCGATTTTCTTTTCTTGACGCTCTTCGATACGTTGCGTAATCGGGTGGATAGAAGCAGAGACGTCATTGATGTAACTGATCGAACCATTTGGGGCAACAGCTAGACGGTTTTGGTGGTAAAGTCCATCTGCTTGAACCTTATCGCGAAGTTCAGCCCAGTCAGCAGCACTTGGGATAAAGACATCTTTGAAAAGTTCTTTAACACGGTCTGATTTTGGAACAAATTCGCCCGTTATATACTTGTCAAAGTAGCTTCCATTAGCATAGTCTGATTTTTCAAAGTTGTGGAAGGTGATACCACGTTCACGCGCGATATTGTTTGACTCAACCAAGGTCCAGTAGTTCATGAGCATGAAGTAGATGCTTGTAAATTCAATAGACTCAGGCGATCCATATTCAATCAATTGTTGGGCAAGGTAGCTGTGAAGTCCCATGGCACCAAGTCCAAAGGTGTGAGCTTGGCTATTTCCGTGGTCGATGGTAGGAACAGCTACGATGTGTGAACTATCTGTAACGAAAGTAAGGGCACGAACCATAGCACGGATAGAACGACCAAAGTCAGGTGAAGTCATCATGTTAACCACGTTGGTTGAGCCAAGGTTACATGAAACATCTGTTCCCATTTGAAGGAATTCTTGAGCATCGTTGATCAAGCTTGGTTCTTGGACTTGAAGAATCTCAGAACACAAGTTACTCATGATAATTTTACCATCAACAGGATTTGCACGGTTAGCCGTATCAATGTTGACGACATAAGGGTAGCCAGACTCTTGTTGCAATTTAGAGATTTCAGTTTCCAAATCACGCGCTTTGATTTTTGTCTTGCGGATATTTGGATTTGCGACTAGCTCATCGTATTTTTCAGTGATGTCGATGTAGTTAAATGGCACACCGTATTCAAGTTCTACAGAGTATGGGCTGAAGAGGTACATTTCTTCATTTTTACGTGCCAATTCGTAGAATTTATCGGGCACCACAACACCAAGTGAAAGGGTCTTGACACGAACTTTTTCATCGGCGTTTTCTTTCTTAGTGGAAAGGAAGGCGATGATATCTGGGTGAAAGACGTTGAGGTAGACAACACCGGCACCTTGACGTTGACCTAATTGGTTTGAGTAAGAGAAGCTATCTTCAAAAAGCTTCATAACTGGTACGACACCAGAAGCTGCTCCTTCATAGCCCTTGATAGGAGCACCAGCTTCACGAAGGTTGCTGAGGGAAATTCCCACACCACCACCGATACGTGAAAGTTGAAGGGCAGAGTTGATAGAACGACCGATAGAGTTCATATCATCAGTTACTTGGATCAGGAAACATGATACCAATTCACCACGACGAGCACGTCCAGCATTCAAGAAGGAAGGAGTAGCAGGTTGATAGCGTTGGTGGATGATTTCATTGGCAATATCGATTGCAATAGCTTCGTTGCCATCAGCGAAATAAAGGGCGTTAAAGAAGACGCGGTCTTCCATACTTTCAAGATAATATTCACCGTCGTTAGTCTTTAAGGCATATTGATTGTAAAACTTATAGGCTGCCATGAAAGACTTGAATTGGAAGTTTTGTTCTTTGATAAATTGATGCAATTCTTCCAAAAATTCTGGACGGTATTTCTTGATAAAGGCTGTTTCGATGTAGTTGTGTTCAATGAGGTAGTTGATTTTATCTTTGATTGAATCAAAAACCATAGTGTTTGGAACCACATTTTCTTTAAAGAAGGCATTCAAGGCTTCCTTATCTTTATGAAGCATGATTTGTCCATTGATAGGACGATTGATTTCGTTATTGAGACGGAAGTAAGTCACGTCCTCAAGATGTTTTAATCCCATAAAATTTCCCTTATCTAATTACAAAAGAAAGGCTTCTAAGTTAGCCCTAGAAGCAGTTTCTTCTGGATGATGTATTAAGATTATGCTAATTGTTTCAGTTTTCCTGGTTGGAAACCTGAAAAGACTTCAGTTGGTGTTTGGATAACAGGAGCTGCGCTGAAACCGAGCTCTTTAACTTGATCGATGTACTCAGGTTGCTCATCGAGATTGATTTCTTTGTATTCAACGTTATTACTGTCCAAGAAACGTTTGGTCATCTTGCATTGGACACAGTTATTTTTAGAATAAACGGTTACCATTGTGTAACTCCTCTTTCAAAATAGATTACTTTCTTAGTATATCAGAAAATAAATTTTTGTCAACGATTTAAAACTAAATATAGTGGTCTGTTTTTCTACACAACCAAACAAAACACAATATGTAGTGTTTGTTTTGTAAAATGATGATAATTATCCTATAAGTTTTTTTTGGAAAACTATATCCTGTGTTTTGTCAATAAATATAGAAGATTTTCAGCAAGTTATCTGAAAGGAAATCGAATAAATCCCATAAAATGCTTGAAAAAAATCCTAGAAGATGATATAATACCAAATTGTAAGGGTTATCACATATAACTCAAAAAAGAAAGAACAAAAGGAGAGTCAAACTATGGCTTCTAAAGATTTCCACGTAGTGGCAGAAACAGGTATTCACGCACGTCCAGCAACATTGTTGGTACAAACTGCTAGCAAATTTGCTTCAGATATCACTCTTGAGTACAAAGGTAAATCAGTTAACCTTAAATCAATCATGGGTGTTATGAGTCTTGGTGTTGGCCAAGGTGCTGACGTAACTATCTCAGCTGAAGGTGCAGATGCAGATGACGCTATCGCTGCAATCTCAGAAACAATGGAAAAAGAAGGATTGGCATAAGGAAAATGACAGAAATGCTTAAAGGAATCGCGGCATCTGACGGTGTTGCAGTTGCAAAAGCATATCTACTCGTTCAACCGGATTTGTCATTCGAGACTGTTTCAGTCGAAGATACAAACGCAGAAGAGGCTCGTTTGGATGTAGCTCTTGAAGCTTCTCAAAACGAGCTTTCTCTTATCCGTGAGAAAGCTGTAGGTACGCTTGGTGAAGAAGCGGCTCAAGTTTTTGACGCTCATTTGATGGTTCTTTCTGACCCAGAATTGATTGGTCAGATCAAAGAAACAATCCGTGCTAAGAAAGTCAACGCAGAAGCAGGTCTTAAAGAGGTGACTGACATGTTCATCACTATCTTTGAAGGCATGGAAGACAACCCATACATGCAAGAACGTGCAGCGGATATCCGCGACGTGACAAAACGTGTATTGGCAAACCTTCTTGGTAAAAAATTGCCAAACCCAGCTTCTATCAATGAAGAAGTAATCGTAATTGCGCATGACTTGACACCATCTGATACAGCTCAATTGGACAAAAACTTTGTAAAAGCTTTTGTAACAAATATCGGTGGACGTACAAGCCACTCAGCTATCATGGCACGTACACTTGAAATTGCAGCTGTATTGGGAACAAACAACATCACTGAAGTAGTGAAAGACGGCGATATCCTTGCCGTTAACGGAATTACTGGTGAAGTGATTATCAACCCAACAGATGAACAAGCGGCAGAATTTAAAGCAGCTGGTGAAGCTTATGCTAAACAAAAAGCTGAATGGGCACTTTTGAAAGATGCTCAAACAGTGACTGCTGACGGTAAACACTTCGAGTTGGCTGCTAACATCGGTACTCCAAAAGACGTTGAAGGTGTTAACAACAACGGTGCAGAAGCTGTTGGACTTTACCGTACAGAGTTCTTGTACATGGATTCTCAAGACTTCCCAACTGAAGATGAGCAGTATGAAGCATACAAGGCTGTTCTTGAGGGAATGAATGGTAAACCAGTGGTTGTTCGTACAATGGATATCGGTGGAGATAAGGAACTTCCTTACTTCGATATGCCACATGAAATGAACCCATTCCTTGGATTCCGTGCCCTTCGTATCTCTATTTCTGAAACTGGAGATGCAATGTTCCGTACACAAATCCGTGCCCTTCTTCGTGCTTCTGTTCATGGTCAATTGCGTATCATGTTCCCAATGGTTGCCCTCTTGAAAGAATTCCGTGCAGCTAAAGCAGTTTATGAAGAAGAAAAAGCAAACCTTCTTGCTGAAGGTGTTGCAGTTGCGGATGACATCCAAGTTGGTATCATGATTGAAATCCCTGCAGCAGCAATGCTTGCAGACCAATTTGCAAAAGAAGTAGACTTCATGTCAATTGGAACAAACGACTTGATCCAATACTCAATGGCAGCAGACCGTATGAACGAGCAAGTTTCATACCTTTACCAACCATATAACCCATCAATCCTTCGCTTGATCAACAACGTTATCAAGGCAGCTCACGCTGAAGGTAAATGGGCTGGTATGTGTGGTGAGATGGCTGGTGACCAAAAAGCTGTTCCACTTCTTGTCGGAATGGGCTTGGATGAGTTCTCTATGTCAGCAACATCTGTACTTCGTACACGTAGCTTGATGAAGAAATTGGACACTGCTAAGATGGAAGAGTACGCTAACCGTGCCCTTACAGAGTGTTCAACAATGGAAGAAGTTCTTGAACTTCAAAAAGAATACGTTAACTTCGATTAATGTCATTAACCTTGTAACCTAGTTGCAAGGTTTTTTTGACGCATTTTGGAAAAGTATAGTCTTATAAAGTACACTTTTAAATGCTCCAGAGGCATGGTATAATAGGGGGAAGTAAATAGAATAAGAGAGAAACCATGTCTAAAGAAATTGATATTGAGTACTACCACCAGCTAGCCTTGCAAAAGCAAAAGGAACACCGTAAAATTTTAGCCAATCTAAAGAAAAAACCTCCTAAAAACCTAGACAAGATAGCCCAGCAGATTCACCAAGAAGTTTTTGAGGAAATTGATTGCACTGCCTGTGCCAACTGTTGCAAGACATTGGGACCTGACTTTAAAGAAGCGGATATTACACGAATTGCTAAGTATTTTAAGATGAAATTACCAGCTTTTGAAGCTGAATTCCTTCAGGTAGATGAAGATGGGGATAAGGTTTTTAAATCCATGCCTTGTCCCTTTCTAGGAGGAGATAATCTTTGTTCCATCTATGATGTTCGTCCCAAGGCCTGCCGAGAGTTCCCCCATACAGATCGCAAAAAGATCCATCAAATCAACCATTTGACGATTAAGAATACTTTGACCTGTCCAGCAGCCTATCTCTTTGTTGAGAAATTAAAGGATAAGTTATAGAGATTTTAAGAATAAAAAATTTCTAATAATAACTAACAATATGAAGGGAGAACTCCTGTGCCTAGACCGAAAACAAAAGAGGAGCTAGTGCTGGCCTCTAAGGAAAACTATGAAAAGCTCAAACGTTTCATCTCCCAACTAAGTGAAGATGAGATACAGACTCCATTTGATTTTTCAAGAGACCCAAAGAAAAAAGAAGTTCACTGGAAAAGGGATAAAAATCTACGGGATGTCTTGATCCATCTTTATGAATGGCATCAGTTACTTTTGACTTGGGTACATTCTAATCAAAAAGGTCACGAAAGAACTTTTCTCCCTGAACCTTATACTTGGAAAACTTATGGAGAAATGAATGTCGCTTTTTGGAAGAAGCACCAGAAAACCTCCTTAGAAGAAGCGACTAGACTCCTAGAACAATCACATAGAGAGGTTTTAGAGTTGATAGAAGTTTTTAGCAATGACGAACTCTTTACCAAAGGTGTCTATAAGTGGACGGGAGGAACAAGTCTAGGTTCCTACTTTGTTAGTAGCACGTCAAGTCACTATGATTGGGCTAGCAAAAAACTCAAAGCACATCAGAAGAATTGTAAGGGATAGATGGCCTATTTGAAATAGAAAGAATGAGTTCTTTTAAACGTAATACTCTTCGAAAATCAAATTCAAACTGCGTCAACGTCGCCTTGCCGTACTCAAGTACAGCCTGCGGCTAGTTTCCTAGTTTGCTTTTTGATTTTCATTGAGTATAAGATAAAAGCAAAGGGCTACCAAGTGATGGAGCCCTTTTGATTTATACAAGCAAATTACCATGCAAAAGCTGTCGTTGGAGCATTGAGCGCTTCTAACCATTGTTTATTTTTCGCAGGGCAAAGAGTTACGGATATACCTGCCATATCTAGACTGGTCATAAATGTTCCTGATTTTATAAAGGTAATAGTGACTCCTTCAATTTCTAAGAGTTGAAGGAGATCATTGATAAATATGCCCATTTCTAAGTTGCTGGTAGTGCCTAGATTATTTACAAGCAATATAAATTGATCACCCTTTTTCCAATGATAGTGCAATCTTAATTTACTTATAATTTCATTTGCAAGGATTTCCGATGATTGGAATGGGACGATACGATAGCCTTCTTCGCCATGTATCCCAATACCATAAGAAATATTTCCTTCTTCTAAGTTAAATAGTGGACGGGTGGCTTGGGGGAGACTAGCAGCTTTCGTTGCAAAGCCAATTGTTGCGATTTCGGGAGCAAGCTGATGACCTAAATCAGTTAGTTGCTCGATGTCGGCACCATTTTGAGCTGCATATCCTAGAACTTTATGAAGTAAAATAGTACCTGCAAGCCCTCTTCCTCTAATTTGAAATCTATTGTGAGGTTCAATAGAAATATCGTCGTGTGCTAGACTATAGCCGACCTTAATTCCTTCTTGTCTAGCAGTATTAATGGCCCAGCTAAATTCTTTGATGTCTGCTTCGAAATTTTTTACAATGATGAAGACACCTTGACCATTATTTAAAAAACGAATGGACTCTAAGATTTCAGTTCTTGTAGGAGGAGTAAATAATTGGCCATAGATAGCAGCAGTAAGCATTCCTTCTCCCACATATCCAATATGAGCGGGTTCGTGACCTGAACCTCCACCCGACAATATTGGAACTTGATAAGAATTACGATTTTTTTGATAGACTAATGGTAAGGTAGGGTGTTTTTCTAATTCAGGATGACTGCTGACAGTTGCTGAAATGTAACTTGAAATAATTTTCTGTTTATGATTTGAAATAAATGTCATTGTGGTCTCTTTCCAATAATTGTCATGATTAGAAAGTCTGGTTGTGGAACTGGACTTTTTTTATTGACGTAAGCCTTCACGATTTCTGCTAGAGCATGTGAATGGTAGTCTAACAAAAAACAAGTATAAGCAGATGAATCGATATCAATCTGACCATATTCTCTTAAAATTTTTGATACAAGCAAGCGACAGTAGTTGATAAATTGGTCATAGAAGTTATTTTGCCCTTGAATATCAAAAAGTTGAATATAAAAGTCACGCTCTTGTTCGAAATAAAGAAATAATTCTTGTAATAGTTTTTGGCCTGAAATGAAGTCCAAGTTGTTGGTGATGTACTCGGTTAAGTCAGTTTCAAATATCCAGTCTAGCAGTTCATATTTGTCAAGGAAGTGATTATAAAAGGTCTGTCTACGGATGCCAGCTGATTCCATGATATCTACAATAGAGATTTTGTCAAATTCTCTAGTAGCTAATAGGTCTCTAAATGCCTTAGCAATCCGTTTTTTTGTAATAAGTGATGATGCCATAGGAAACCTTTCTTTTACTTACTTCATTTTACCAAAAAATTTTTTTAAACGGGTTTAAAAGGGGACAAATAATAGAATCTGTCCCTTATCAGCCAGCAGTAAAAAATATATAATGAAAGCGAAAACAAAGGTAAATACCGAAAGGAGTTTCTCATGAAAAAAATTATAAATGAACCGACACAAGTTGTTGATGAAATGTTGCAGGGCTTGTCATTTATGCATGATGACTTGGTAGAACGGTTAGATGGTTTTGATGTCATCGTTAGAAAGGTAGAAAAGACAGGGAAAGTTGGGCTCATTTCAGGTGGAGGCTCAGGACATGAACCAAGTCATGCTGGATTTGTAGGAGATGGAATGTTGTCTGCTGCTATTTGTGGAGCAGTCTTTACTTCACCTACTCCGGATCAAATTTTAGAAGCCATTAAGGCAGCTGATGAAGGTGCTGGAGTTTTCATGGTTATCAAGAACTATTCTGGAGACATCATGAACTTTGAAATTGCACAAGAACTTGCTGAAATGGAAGGTATTGATGTAGCAAGTGTTGTAGTCGATGATGATATTGCTGTTGAAAATAGTCTCTATACCCAAGGTCGCCGCGGTGTTGCTGGTACTATATTAGTCCATAAAATTTTGGGTGATGCGGCTCGTTCTGGTAAATCTTTATCTGAAATGAAGGAACTGGCTGATAAACTTGTCTTAGAAATTAAAACAATTGGGCTGGCCTTGTCTGGAGCAACTGTTCCTGAAGTTGGTAAACCAGGATTTGTTCTAGAAGATGATGAATTTGAATATGGTGTTGGTATTCACGGTGAGCCAGGATATAAAAAAGAGAAAATGCAACCTTCAGCACAATTGGCCTCAGAATTGGTTGAAAAACTATCTGAAGGTTTCCAACTTAAGGCTGGTGAACGCTATGGCCTTCTCATCAATGGTTTAGGAAGCACCCCTCTGATGGAGCAATATGTATTTGCAAATGATGTGGCTAAATTACTCCATGAAAAAGGTGTTGAGTTGGCATTTAAGAAAATTGGAAACTATATGACTTCAATCGATATGGCTGGTTTGTCATTGACATTGATTCGATTGGCAGATGATGAGTGGTTGGATGCTTTAAATGCACCTGTTACAACATCAGCATGGTAAAACTCAAGGAGGAAATGTCGAATGAATGCTGAACAAGCTCTTGAATGGATGAAGCTTTTTAATGAAAAGATTCAAGAACAGAAAGATTATCTTAGTGAGCTAGACACTCCTATAGGAGATGGAGACCACGGTGGAAATATGGCGCGTGGAATGGCTGCAGTTATGGAAAACTTAGAAGGAAAGCAATTTGAGACCAGCAGTGATGTCTTTAAACTTGTCTCAATGCAACTACTGAGTAAGGTAGGCGGTGCTTCTGGTCCCTTGTATGGCTCTGCTTTTATGGGCATGGCCAAGGCTGATTCTCATTCAAAATTAGAAGAAACCTTACAAAGTGGTCTGGATATGATTGTCAAACGTGGGAAAGCAGAAGTTGGAGAGAAGACAATGGTTGACGTTTGGACTCCCGTTATTGCTGCCTTGTCTGCTGGTCAATTGACTCATGAGATTATTGATGAGGTAGTGAATGCTACCAAAGATTTACTTGCAACTAAAGGAAGGGCATCTTATGTAGGAGAACGTTCTCTTGGACATATTGATCCTGGGTCATTTTCATCAGGATTACTCTTTACTGCTCTTTTAGAAACTGGGGTGGTTTAATGGGAAGTATTGGTCTTGTTATCGTTTCACATTCCAAACACATTGCACAAGGTGTCGTTGAACTAATTAGTGAAGTAGCTAAAGATGTTCCGATTACTTATGTAGGAGGAACCGAAGATGGAGGAATTGGAACGAGTTTTGATCAAGTAGACAGGGTTGTTTTTGAAAATCCAGCAGATACTTTATTAGCTTTTTTTGACCTCGGCTCTGCTAAAATGAACTTAGAAATGGTGGCTGATTTCAGTGATAAGAGTATCATCATCAACAGGGTTCCAATTGTAGAAGGAGCCTATACTGCAGCAGCTCTTCTTCAGGCTGGTGCAGAACTATCAGTTATTCAAACACAGTTGACGGAGCTTGAAATCAATAAATAAGGAATTTTACTATAACTTTTTTTATAGGTGGGCTATTGATTATCTCAACTATCAAATTTTAAGTAAATAATTTCAAAATCAGAAAGGGATTGCTTTATGTAGTTCCTTTTTAATGTAAAAGGAGTAGAATCATAGAGTTTCTAAATTGTTCATCATTCAAAGCTGATTGTGATAGAACTATTCTAGCTTTAGAATCCTTCAAAAATTAACATTTAAGGCGATCAATGGCTTAGAAGAGTGCGAAAACATTTAGTTTATAGGAATTCTAGATCTAGAATTACATGGATATTTATAAAGTCGGGATATTCGATAGTTAGGATTGTTCTATTCTGAAAGATTTGGGCTGTCAATCTTCTAGAATAGTAGTTTGCCAATGAATTTTGTTGAAAGATTCCTTGTTTTATGGTAGTCTAAAGTAAAAGAAAGCCTTATCATTATATTTGTAGCTTTAATCTGACTTGGTTTAGGTCTAGAAGAAGGATAGATCTTTTTGGGATTTTTAATAACAATTATATTTTCACTTGCAAAAAATGTATTTCAACTTTACCTAATGTAGAAGAAGGAAATATCATAAAATGCTTATGACTTGTTTGAAAGAGAATGTAAACTAAAAATGGATTCCCTTTACATATTAGGAGTAGGTAGATGAGTAATCTAGAGTCAATTCGTAAAGCGCATATCATCGTGTGGGGTGCCTATCTATTTTTATCATTAAGGGCGCCGCTAATTAGCAGCACAGAGTATTTCTTGCTTATTTTTTTAGCGTTTCTCTATTCGATAGTATCGCTCCCTATATATTCAGTGAAAAATAAAATAGTATCTATCTGCCTAGCCATAAATTCGATTCTGTTAATGAGTTTCCCGATTTTAATCAATAAATATTTCCCAGGAAACGTTTCTACTTATTTCGTATTAATAAGTATTTTTATCCTGGAGTTCTTAATCTTTAATAAAATTGGTAGAGATTTTGATACTAGATTAGCTAGTGAATATAGGAAAATCAGTCAGTTTAAAAGTAAGATGTCTCAATCTCCTTGGATAAAATATTTAGAGATTTCTAGTTTTATATTAACTATATTTCCATTTATTCTTCATGGTACAGTTGCTAATCGTGTATTTGCTCTTATCTTTTTGATAAAAATTTGTGTAGATACTACGATAAAGGTTCTATTAAATAGAATCTTTAATTCAAGTGAGATGATGAAAAGGAGAATATTTTCTCTTTTTGTACTAGATTTGATTGTCTATATATTTTTAGGCTATGTTTTAGCAATGCAAAAAGATGGATACCTATTTTCAATTCTACTAATTTTTTCTAATTTCTCACTTCCCTTTATCAGAGAAAAAGAGTATAAGTTATTTAAAAATAAGAAATAAGATAAATAAGGTTAAATCTTACTTCTCTTTAAAATCAAATCAGGTAGAGAAAGGATATCTTATCTAGGTAACAAAGTGCTTTAAACGCAGTCGACGATTACTGATTAGAGAACTATCCTAACCATGCAACGTTAAAGAGGAGAAATCTTATGAAACTCGTATCACCAAATAATTATGTTGCTATTGAGTAAGAAGAGATGAGGTGTCTTGATGGGGGATTATCTCTACATAAAGACGGAGGAATGTTACAGTAAACGTAGCCATTGATTATTTTATGGGAGACTCAACATGTTTAAACTAACTGATAAAGTCAGAGTGGCATCTGCTCTTTTAGGGGCAAGTTCCATATTGATTAGTATGTATCTTATACCTTTTATTAAAACTGAGAATAAATTTTGGGAGATACTTTTATTTATTTTAGGTGTATTGCTAATTGGAATTGCATTACTAAGTCATAAAAAAATTAAATTTTGGAAATAGCGTTAGTGAGAAGAACAGGATGATAGTATTATGATGGTTGTTTTAATTTTGATGGTTGTGGTGTTTTTGTATTATGTAATTACAGAGTATTTTCAGAATAGTTATATTGACTGTATACTATTTCTAACATTGCTGATTTCTCATTTGATATGGGATTACTATTTTTTGCCCATTGAAGTTTTAGTGGCATTAAGTGGAGTAAATTTGCTGTCAAGATTATTCAAAAAAATGAGAAGTCAATAGATCTGTTAGTGGATTATAAAGATGAAAGGTAAAATTGGGATATTTAAAATGAAACATTTTTTTGCTGGTATCGGAGAGATAAAATTAGCTTTCTACATTTTATATGTTTTGCTAGGTCTAGCACCTTTATTTCACACTTACATAATAAATGCTGAAACAGGGGTAGGAAAATCAGTTTTAACTATTATAGGGGTAGTCTCCGTATTTATGTTGACTATTGCTCGAATTTATAGGAGATTTTTCTACAATAAAAATAAACTTGACTAGAATAGTATGGGTTAGTTAATCCATTAGAACTATTATTCTTTGTGATACTATACTACTTTTAAGTTTTTACATTAAACAGCTGGCTGAAGTGAAAGTTGTTTATCTTAGAAAGGAAAACACTAAATTGTCCTACAAATTTCTACTTTTCGACCTTGATCACACTCTTCTTGATTTTGATGCTGCTGAGGATGTGGCTTTGACTCAACTCTTAAAAGAAGAAGGGGTTACAGACATTCAGGATTATAAAGACTATTATGTTCCTATGAACAAGGCTCTCTGGAAGGACTTGGAGCAAAAGAAAATCAGTAAACAAGAGCTGGTTAACACGCGCTTTTCTCGTCTATTTGCTCACTTTGGACAGGAAAAAGATGGTAGTTTTCTAGCCCAGCGTTACCAATTTTACCTCGCTCAACAGGGACAAACTTTTTCAGGCGCTCATGAACTCTTAGACAACCTCATCGAGCGAGATTATGAGCTAAATGCTGCGACAAATGGCATTACTGCCATTCAGACAGGGCGTTTGGCTCAGTCTGGTCTAGCACCTTATTTCAATCAAGTCTTTATCTCTGAACAGTTGCAAACACAAAAGCCGGATGCTCTTTTTTATGAAAAAATTGGTCAACAGATTGCAGGTTTTAGCAAAGAAAAGACGCTGATGATTGGAGACTCTCTAACCGCCGACATTCAAGGTGGCAATAATGCGGGGATTGACACTATTTGGTACAATCCTCATCACCTCGAAAATCCCACACAAGCCCAGCCAACCTACGAAGTCCATTCTTACAACGACTTGCTGGATTGTTTAGATAAACTGTAAAAAGTGGTTTCCATAGCCACTTTTTGCTATAATAGAGGCAGTAAAAACGAAGGAGTCGGCTATGGAACACTCGTCTTGGCATGCTTTGATTAAGGAGCAATTACCTGAGGGTTATTTTGGGAAAATCAATCAGTTTATGAATCAGGTCTATGCTCAAGGGACTGTTTATCCACCTAAGGAAAAGGTTTTTCAGGCTCTCTTGACAACACCGCTTGAAGAGGTTAAGGTGGTGATTCTAGGGCAAGATCCCTATCACGGGCCAGGTCAAGCGCAGGGCTTGAGTTTTTCTGTACCGGACTCTATCCCAGCTCCACCATCCTTGCAAAATATATTGAAAGAATTGTCAGATGATATCGGGGTTAAGAAATCTCATGATTTGACAGCTTGGGCTGAGCAAGGAGTCTTGCTTCTTAATGCTTGTTTGACGGTTCCTGCTGGACGTGCCAATGGTCATGCTGGGCAGATATGGGAGCCTTTTACGGATGCTGTGATTCAGGTGGTTAATCATCTAGATAGACCAGTCGTTTTTGTACTCTGGGGAGTCTATGCACGTAGGAAGAAGGTCTTGGTTACCAATCCTCATCACTTGATTATCGAATCAGCCCATCCCAGTCCTTTGTCAGTTTATAGAGGATTTTGGGGTTCCAAGCCTTTTTCCAAGGCCAATGCATTCTTAAAAGAGACAGGACAAGAGCCAATCGATTGGCTTAGATAAGGAGAAAATATGCCTCAGTTAGCGACGATTTGCTACATTGATAACGGAAAAGAACTGCTCATGCTCCATCGTAATAAGAAGCCTAATGATGTCCATGAAGGGAAATGGATTGGTGTGGGTGGTAAGCTAGAGAGAGGAGAGACGCCCCAGGAATGCGCGGCGCGTGAAATCCTTGAAGAAACAGGGCTCAAAGCCAAGCCAGTTCTAAAAGGTGTTATCACTTTTCCTGAATTTACGCCAGATTTAGACTGGTACACCTATGTTTTTAAAGTGACGGAGTTCGAGGGTGACTTGATTGACTGCAACGAGGGAACGCTAGAATGGGTTCCCTATGACGAGGTTTTGAGTAAGCCGACTTGGGAAGGGGATCATACCTTTGTTGGGTGGCTTTTAGAAGATAAACCCTTCTTTTCAGCCAAGTTTGTTTATGATGGGGATAAATTGTTGGATACCCAAGTTGATTTTTATGAATAAAGGAGAAAGCAGATGCTACTAATCAAAAATGGTCGTGTAATGGATCCCAAGTCTGGTTTGGATCAAGTGTGTGATGTCTTAGTTCAAGATGGGAAAATTGTCAAAATTGCGCCTGAGATTAAAGAAGAAGGAGCAGAGATGATTGATGCTACAGGTCTTGTAGTTGCTCCTGGCTTGGTCGATATTCATGTTCATTTCCGTGAACCTGGTCAAACTCATAAGGAAGATATTCACACAGGTGCTCTTGCAGCCGCTGCAGGTGGTTTTACTACTGTCGTTATGATGGCTAATACCAGTCCAACTATCTCGGATGTAGAGACTTTAAAAGAAGTTCTGGATTCAGCTACTAAGGAAAAGATTAATGTTAAGACAGTTGCGACCATTACTAAGAACTTTAATGGCCAAGACTTGACTGACTTTAAGGCGCTTTTAGAAGCAGGTGCGGTTGGTTTCTCTGATGACGGTATTCCACTTGAAAGTAGTAAAGTTGTCAAGGAAGCCATGGAGGAAGCTAAAAAGCTTAATACCTTTATTAGTCTTCATGAGGAAGATCCAGGTTTGAATGGGATTCTTGGCTTTAATGAAAATATTGCTAAAGAACATTTCCATATTTGTGGTGCGACTGGGGTGGCTGAGTACGCTATGATGGCGCGTGACGTCATGATTGCCTATGCGACCAAGGCCCATGTTCACATCCAGCATTTGTCTAAGGAAGAAAGTGTTAATGTAGTCGAGTTTGCTCAAGGATTGGGAGCGAAAGTCACAGCAGAAGTAGCGCCACAGCATTTCTCTAAGACGGAAGCTCTCCTTTTGACACAAGGTAGCAATGCCAAGATGAATCCGCCGCTTCGTTTGGAATCAGACCGTCGTGCCGTTATCGAAGGTCTCAAGTCAGGTGTTATCACAGTTATCGCAACTGACCACGCGCCTCACCATGCGGATGAGAAAAATGTTGAGGATATAACCAAAGCACCATCTGGCATGACAGGTTTGGAAACATCTCTTTCTCTCGGATTGACTTATTTGGTCGAAGCTGGTGAGTTAAGTTTGATGGAATTGCTCGAAAAGATGACATACAACCCAGCCAAGCTTTACAACTTTGAAGCAGGTTATTTAGCTGAGAATGGTCCAGCAGACATCACTATTTTTGATGCTAAGGCTGACCGACTTGTGGACTCCCATTTTGCTTCGAAAGCAACCAATTCACCATTCATTGGTGAAACCTTAAAAGGGCAGGTTAAATATACCATCTGTAAGGGACAAATTGTCTATCAAAACTAGGTGGGAGTCTGCTCTGTAAACCAAAAGAATAGAGCGTCTATATGTACCAAACCCATCATTTTAAAGACAAGTTTATCTTATTTTTAAAGATATTTTTCCCTATCCTGATTTATCAATTTGCCAATTATTCTGCCTCCTTTGTTGATACGACTATGACTGGTCAATACAACACCATGGACTTGGCTGGTGTGTCTATGGCAACCAGTATCTGGAATCCTTTTTTTACATTCCTGACAGGGATTGTGTCAGCCCTGGTACCCATCATTGGTCACCATCTTGGGCGAGGCAAAAAGGAAGAGGTTGCGTCTGATTTTTACCAGTTCATCTATCTGGCCTTGGGTCTATCTATGCTCTTGCTGGGGATGGTACTTTTCTTGGCACCACCAATCTTGAATCATATTGGACTAGAAGCACCGGTGGCGGCAGTAGCGGTTCGCTATCTCTGGTTTTTATCTATCGGGATTATCCCCTTATTGCTTTTTAGTGTCATTCGTTCCTTGCTGGATTCGCTGGGCTTGACCAAACTGTCCATGTACCTCATGCTTTTGTTGCTTCCTCTCAATAGCGGATTTAACTATCTCTTGATTTACGGGGCATTTGGTGTTCCAGAACTGGGAGGTGCTGGTGCTGGTTTAGGAACATCCTTGGCCTACTGGGTCTTGCTGGGGATTTCTGTTCTGGTTTTATTTAAACAGGAGAAGCTCAAAGCCTTACACCTTGAGAAACGCATTCCACTTAATATGGATAAAATTAAGGAAGGAGTTCGCTTAGGTCTTCCTATAGGGGGAACTGTCTTTGCAGAAGTAGCTATCTTTTCCGTGGTTGGCTTGATTATGGCTAAGTTCTCATCCTTGATTATTGCTAGTCACCAGTCAGCAATGAACTTTTCAAGTCTCATGTACGCCTTTCCTATGAGTATCTCATCTGCTATGGCTATTGTCGTTTCCTATGAAGTAGGAGCCAAACGATTTGATGATGCGAAAACCTATATTGGTCTAGGAAGATGGACAGCCCTTATTTTTGCGGCCTTCACCTTATCTTTCCTTTACATTTTTAGAGGAAATGTGGCCAGTCTTTATGGTAACGACCCAGAATTCATCGATTTGACAGCGCGATTTTTGACTTATAGTCTTTTCTTCCAGTTAGCAGATACCTTTGCGGCACCGCTTCAGGGAATTTTACGGGGGTATAAGGATACCGTTATTCCTTTTTACCTTGGTTTGGTTGGTTACTGGGGGGTGACACTCCCAGTAGCTATGGTATTCGACTCTCTAACAGATTTTGGAGCTTATTCTTACTGGATTGGCTTGATTATTAGTCTAATCGTGAGTGGGGCGCTCTACCGTTGGCGTCTAACTGTGATTATGAAGAGATTTGAATCTTTAGCAAAATCTAAATGCTAAAAAGTTTGTGAAAAAATATTATTGATAAGAAAATCCCTTGTTTCCATGGGGTTTTCTTTTTTATTTTGTGAAATTTACATGAGAAAAACTTTGACAGTATTTTCCAAAAACGGTAAAATGGTAAGGTAAGAAGAAAGTTAGAAAGGCAAGAAGATGTCAACTTTAGATAAAAATCTTTTGCTCGAAATGTTCCGTAAGATGGAAGAAATCCGTCGCATGGACTTAAAAATTGCACAATTAGTAAAGAAAGGGAAAGTGCCAGGAATGACGCACTTTTCTGTTGGTGAAGAGGCAGCTAACGTGGGGGCTATGTTAGCTCTCAATCCAGATGATCTGATTACCTCAAACCACCGTGGTCATGGACAAGCTATTGCCAAAGGAATTGACCTTAATGGAATGATGGCTGAAATCCTTGGAAAATACACCGGAACCTGTAAAGGTAAAGGTGGATCTATGCATATAGCCGACCTTGATGCTGGTAACCTTGGTGCCAATGGTATCGTAGGTGGAGGTATGGGAATCGCTGTTGGTGCAGCCCTCAGTCAGCAAATGCAAAATACCGGAAAAATCGTTGTCTGCTTCTTTGGAGATGGTGCGACCAACGAAGGTGTTTTCCACGAAGCAGTGAACATGGCTTCTATCTGGAACCTGCCAGTCATTTTCTATTGCATTAACAACGGTTACGGTATCTCTGCGGATATCAAGAAAATGACCAATGTAGAACATATCCATCAACGTAGCGCCGCTTATGGAATTCCTGGAATGTTCATCGAAGACGGTAACAATGTCATCGATGTCTATGAAGGATTTAAGAAAGCTGTAGATCATGTTCGTGGTGGCAATGGTCCAGTCTTGATTGAAAGTGTAACTTATCGCTGGCTTGGTCACTCATCATCTGACCCTGGTAAATATCGTACACGTGAAGAAGTGGAATTGTGGAAACAAAAAGACCCAATCGAAAACCTCCGCAAGTACCTCATTGAAAATAATATTGCAAGTGCCGAAGAATTGGAAGAAATCCAAGCGCAAGTAAAGGAAGCAGTAGAAGCTTCTGTTAAATTTGCAGAGGAAAGTCCATTCCCACCGCTTGAATCAGCCTTTGAAGATATATACGCAGACTAAGGAGAAAGAGATAAAATGGAAACAAAAACAATGTCCTTCCGTGACACCATTATCCTTGCTATGTCTGAGGAAATGCGTCGCGATGAAAATGTGTTCTTGATGGGAGAAGACGTCGGTGTCTTCGGAGGAGACTTCGGAACTTCTGTTGGAATGCTTGAAGAATTTGGTCCAGAACGTGTCCGTGACTGTCCGATTTCTGAAGCAGCCATCTCAGGGGCAGCAGCAGGAGCAGCCATGACAGGACTTCGTCCAATTGTCGATATGACCTTTATGGACTTCTCGGTCATTGCCATGGACAATATCGTCAACCAAGCTGCTAAAACACGTTATATGTTTGGTGGTAAAGGTCAGGTTCCAATGACTGTTCGTTGTGCAGCAGGTAACGGAGTTGGTTCTGCAGCCCAGCACTCGCAATCTCTAGAGTCTTGGTTTACTCACATTCCAGGACTTAAGGTTGTAGCGCCAGGTACACCTGCGGACATGAAAGGATTACTTAAGTCTTCTATCCGTGATAATAACCCTGTTATCATTCTTGAGTACAAGTCAGAATTTAACCAAAAAGGGGAAGTGCCAGTTGATCCAGACTACACAATCCCACTTGGAGTTGGGGAAATTAAACGTGAAGGAACGGATGTAACAGTTGTTACTTACGGGAAAATGCTTCGCCGTGTGGTTCAAGCAGCTGAAGAATTAGCAGAAGAAGGAATTTCAGTTGAAATTGTGGATCCTCGTACCCTTGTTCCACTTGATAAGGATATCATCATCAACTCAGTGAAGAAGACTGGTAAGGTTGTTCTGGTCAACGATGCCCATAAAACAAGTGGCTATATTGGTGAAATTTCAGCTATTATTTCAGAATCAGAAGCATTTGACTATCTAGATGCACCAATCCGCCGTTGCGCAGGAGAAGATGTGCCAATGCCTTACGCACAAAACCTAGAAAATGCAATGATTCCAACAGTTGAAAGCATCAAAGATGCCATCCGTAAAACGTATAACAAAGAATGAAATTACATAAGATAATTTATGTAAAAATCATATCCTGTCACAAAAAGAGTCGGTTCGATAATAACCGACGAAGGATTTAGTAAGTCTACAGGGTTTACCGATTGATAGCGGCAACCGTAACAACTTGAGATATATTTCGTATCCAAGTGATTTGAAGAGTTGCGACATGAATGAGTTGAATCGATAATATTCGACGAATGAATTAGTAAGTCTACAAGGTTGACCGCTTAATAGCGGCAACCGTAGTAACTTGAGATATGTTTTGTATTCAAATGATTTGAAGAGTTGCGACATGAGTGAGTCGAATCGATAATATTCGACGAATGAATTAGTAAGTCTACAAGGTTGACCGCCAAATAGCGGCAACCGTAGTAACTTGAGACACGTTCCGTGTCCAAGTTACTTGTAGAGTTGAACACGGGCTAAAAGTTCGGAAAAAAGATTAATCTCCTTGGCTTCATCGAAGCCAGCGTCGATTTCCTATTTTCACTTTGACTTTTGACGCCCTTAGTATCATGTAATTGAATTCGGACGGAGGTCTGCGAAAAAAAGATAGATTTCCTTGTGTTCATCGAACACATCGTCAATCTCCTATTTTTTCATTGCCCTCTTCGTCCTTAATATCTTATATTCGAACACAGGCTAAAAGCTCGGAAAAAAGATAAATCTCCTTGGCTTCATTGAAGCCATCGTCGATTTCCTATTTTTCAGTCGCTTTTTACGCCCTTAGTATCATAATTAGAATTGGAGAGGTCATGGCTGATGACAAGCTAAGAGCGACTCCTGCAGCTAGAAAGTTAGCGGATGATTTAGGGATCAACCTCTACGACGTTTCTGGCTCAGGTGCAAACGGTCGTGTCCACAAAGAAGACGTGGAAACTTATAAAGACACAAACGTGGTTCGCATTTCGCCACTTGCAAAACGAATTGCCCTCGAACATAACATTGCTTGGCAGGAAATCCAAGGAACTGGTCATCGTGGTAAAATCATGAAGAAGGATGTTTTGGCCTTGCTTCCTGAAAATATTGAAAACGAGACCATCAAGTCTCCTGCTCAGATTGAAAAAGTGGAAGAAGTTCCTGATAACGTAACACCTTACGGTGAAATCGAGCGTATTCCAATGACACCGATGCGTAAGGTTATTGCTCAACGGATGGTTGAATCTTACTTGACTGCGCCAACCTTCACCCTCAACTATGAAGTTGATATGACTGAAATGTTGGCTCTTCGTAAGAAGGTGCTTGAGCCAATCATGGAAGCAACTGGGAAGAAGACTACTGTAACAGACCTTCTTTCACTTGCTGTTGTGAAAACCTTGATGAAGCATCCTTATATCAACGCTTCATTGACAGAAGATGGCAAGACTATTATCACTCACAACTATGTCAATCTTGCCATGGCAGTTGGGATGGATAATGGATTGATGACACCTGTTGTTTACAATGCTGAGAAGATGACTCTTTCAGAGTTGGTTGTAGCCTTTAAGGATGTGATTAGCCGTACCTTGGATAGTAAATTGGCTCCAAGTGAACTGCAAAATTCAACATTTACTATCAGTAATTTGGGAATGTTTGGCGTTCAGTCCTTTGGTCCTATCATCAACCAACCAAACTCAGCTATCCTTGGTGTGAGTTCGACAATTGAGAAGCCAGTTGTCGTCAATGGTGAAATTGTGATTCGCCCTATCATGAGCCTTAGTTTAACAATTGACCACCGTGTCGTAGATGGTATGGCTGGTGCTAAGTTTATGAAAGACTTGAAAGAATTGATTGAAAATCCAATCTCAATGTTGATTTAAGAACAAGAGTATTCATTTTAAAGATATAGATAAAGGAAGGAAGACATGGCCTTAGAAGTAATTATGCCAAAAGCCGGCGTGGATATGACAGAAGGACAAATCGTCCAATGGAATAAAAAAGTCGGAGAATTTGTAAAAGAAGGAGAAATCCTTTTGGAAATCATGACTGACAAAGTCAGCATGGAATTGGAAGCCGAAGAAGATGGGTACTTGATTGCCATTCTCAAAGGAGATGGCGAAACTGTCCCTGTAACGGAAGTTATCGGTTACCTTGGTGAAGAAGGGGAAAACATCCCAACAGCTGGAGCAGCAGCCCCAGAAGCTAGCCCTGCACCTGCAGCAAGTGCTTCAAACGATGATGGTAAGAGCAATGATGCTTTTGATATCGTTGTGATTGGTGGAGGTCCTGCTGGTTATGTTGCAGCTATTAAAGCTGCCCAACTCGGCGGTAAGGTTGCCCTTGTTGAGAAATCTGAACTCGGTGGAACCTGCTTGAACCGTGGATGTATCCCAACCAAGACCTACCTTCATAACGCTGAAATCATCGAAAATATCGGTCATGCAGCAAACCGTGGTATCGTGATCGAAAATCCAAACTTCACTGTTGATATGGAAAAACTTTTAGAAACTAAATCTAAAGTTGTTAATACTCTTGTTGGTGGAGTTGCTGGTCTTCTTCGTAGTTACGGAGTTACTGTTCATAAGGGAATTGGTACCATCACTAAAGACAAGAACGTCTTGGTAAATGGTTCTGAATTGCTTGAAACCAAGAAAATCATCCTTGCTGGTGGTTCAAAAGTCAGCAAGATTAACGTCCCTGGTATGGAATCTTCACTTGTCATGACCAGTGACGATATTCTTGAAATGAATGAAGTGCCAGAAAGTCTTGTTATCATCGGTGGTGGTGTTGTCGGTATCGAACTTGGTCAAGCCTTCATGACATTTGGCTCAAAAGTGACTGTCATCGAAATGATGGACCGTATCGTCCCAGCTATGGATGCAGAAGTGTCTAAGAACCTTCGCTTGATCCTTGAGCGTAAAGGAATGACCATCTTGACTGGTACTAAACTGCAAGAAATCATCGAGGAAAATGGTCAACTTCGTATCAAGGTTGAAGGAAAAGACGATATTATCGCAAGCAAAGCTCTCCTTTCAATCGGTCGTGTTCCGGATCTTGAAGGTATTGGTGATGTTGAGTTTGAATTGGATCGTGGTCGCATCAAGGTCAACGAATACATGGAAACTTCTGTTCCAGGTATCTACGCACCAGGTGACATCAACGGTACTAAGATGTTGGCTCACGCAGCCTTCCGCATGGGTGAAGTTGCTGCTGAAAACGCCCTTAAAGGAAACCATGCTGTTGCCAAGTTGAATTTGACTCCTGCAGCTATCTACACACTTCCAGAAGTAGCAGCAGTTGGTTTGACTGAAGAACAAGCCCGTGAGAAATATGATGTCCAAATCGGTAAATTCAACTTTGCTGCTAATGGTCGTGCCATTGCTTCTGATGCTGCTCAAGGTTTCGTAAAAGTCATTGCAGATAAGAAATACGGGGAAATTCTTGGTGTTCACATCATTGGTCCTGCAGCTGCAGAATTGATCAATGAGGCGTCAAGCATTATCGAAATGGAAATTACTGTTGAAGAAATGCTGAAGACTATCCACGGACACCCAACCTACTCTGAAGTGATGTACGAAGCATTTGCGGATGTTCTAGGAATGGCTATCCATTCACCTAAGAAAAAATAAAAGAAAGATAGAATAGACTGGAAAATATCTTTCCAGTCTCTATCGTATAAAGGGATATCATGAAATACATTATCAATCATTCAAACGACACTGCCTTTAATATTGCCTTGGAAGAATATGCCTTTAAACACCTTTTGGATGAGGATCAAATCTTCCTACTTTGGATTAACAAGCCATCTATCATTGTTGGTCGTCACCAGAATACCATCGAAGAAATCAACCGTGATTATGTTCGAGAAAATGGTATTGAGGTGGTCCGCCGTATCAGCGGTGGTGGAGCTGTTTACCACGATTTAAATAACCTCAACTACACGATCATTTCAAAAGAAGATGAAAATAAGGCATTTGACTTCAAGAGCTTCTCGACTCCAGTCATCAATACACTAGCTCAACTTGGGGTTAAAGCTGAGTTCACAGGTCGTAATGACCTTGAGATTGATGGTAAGAAGTTCTGCGGCAATGCCCAAGCCTATATCAATGGCCGTATCATGCACCACGGTTGCTTGCTCTTTGACGTTGATTTGTCAGTCCTTGCTAACGCTCTCAAGGTTTCAAAGGACAAATTTGAGTCAAAAGGTGTGAAATCTGTCCGTGCTCGTGTCACCAATATTATCAATGAATTACCAGAAAAAATCACGGTCGAAGAATTCCGTGACTTACTCTTGGAATACATGAAAAAAGAGTATCCAGAGATGACAGAATACGTTTTTTCTGAGGAAGAATTAGCTGAAATTAACCGCATCAAGGATACTAAGTTTGGTACTTGGGACTGGAACTACGGTAAATCACCTGAATTTAACGTCCGTCGTGGAACAAAATTCACTAGTGGTAAGGTGGAAGTCTTTGCTAATGTCGTCGAATCAAAAATCCAAGACATCAAGATTTATGGAGATTTCTTTGGTATTGAAGATGTTGCTGCAGTAGAAGATGTCCTTCGTGGGGTGAAATACGAACGCGAAGATGTCCTTAAGGCGCTAGAAACCATTGATATCACACGCTACTTCGCTGGTATTAGCCGTGAAGAAATTGCTGAAGCGGTAGTAGAGTAAAGAAAAGCTATTTGTTAGTCATTGTGTGTTGCAGAAAAGATATTATCTAGATATGATAAGTCTTAAAACCTGCTGAATGAGAATCAAAAAGAACTAACTTACAGTGCTTAATAAAAAAACTCGGAAGTTTGTTCTGAGTCAACTAAATACGACTATTTGCAATTGAATATAGAGATGAGAAGGTCAGTAGTAGATTGTCTGCAAGGTGACACAGACATGAGTTGTTTTTGATTTCCGCATAGTATTAACACCCCAAAAGACTATTATCTCTTATAGTTGAACGATACCTCAAAAGTTAGATAGAGAAAATCTAATTTTTGGGGTATTTTGCAGTTCTTAATTTAGGCTTTTTTAGTATCAAAAGATGTTTCATAAAATATGGACTCAACCTTTCAACTTAATCCTATTTATTACTTACTATCTCCAATAAAAGTGAAAAGGATGGAAAAAAGGTTGCATTTATGATATAATTTATTTTAAAGACCTTATTAGAAATCTTGAAAGAGTATTAAAAACTTAGAATGAGAAAAATTGTTATCAATGGTGGATTACCACTACAAGGTGAAATCACTATTAGTGGTGCTAAAAATAGCGTTGTGGCCTTAATTCCAGCTATTATATTGGCTGATGATGTGGTGACTTTGGATTGTGTTCCAGATATTTCGGATGTAGCCAGTCTTGTCGAAATTATGGAATTGATGGGAGCTACTGTTAAGCGTTATGATGATGTCTTGGAGATTGATCCAAGAGGTGTTCAAAATATTCCAATGCCTTATGGTAAAATTAACAGTCTTCGTGCATCTTACTATTTTTATGGGAGCCTCTTAGGCCGTTTTGGTGAAGCGACAGTTGGTCTACCGGGAGGATGTGATCTTGGTCCTCGTCCGATTGACCTACACCTTAAGGCTTTTGAAGCTATGGGGGCCACTGTTAGCTACGAGGGAGATAACATGAAGTTATCTGCTAAAGATACAGGACTTCATGGTGCAAGTATTTACATGGATACGGTTAGTGTGGGTGCGACGATTAATACGATGATTGCTGCGGTTAAAGCAAATGGTCGTACCATTATTGAAAATGCAGCCCGTGAACCTGAAATTATTGATGTAGCTACCCTCTTGAATAATATGGGAGCCCATATCCGCGGGGCAGGAACTAATATCATCATTATTGATGGTGTTGAAAGATTACATGGAACCCGTCATCAGGTGATTCCAGACCGTATCGAAGCTGGAACATATATATCTTTAGCTGCTGCAGTCGGCAAGGGGATTCGTATAAATAATGTTCTTTACGAACACCTAGAAGGATTTATTGCTAAGCTGGAAGAAATGGGAGTGAGAATGACTGTATCTGAAGACAGCATTTTTGTCGAAGAGCAGTCTAATTTGAAAGCAATCAATATTAAGACAGCTCCTTACCCAGGCTTTGCAACTGATTTGCAACAACCGATTACCCCACTTCTACTAAGAGCGAATGGTCGTGGTACAATTGTTGATACGATTTACGAAAAACGTGTAAATCATGTTTTTGAACTAGCAAAGATGGATGCGGACATTTCGACAACAAATGGTCATATTTTGTACACAGGTGGACGTGATTTGCGTGGGGCAAGTGTTAAAGCAACTGACCTGAGAGCTGGGGCTGCACTAGTCATTGCTGGGCTTATGGCTGAAGGTAAAACTGAAATTACAAATATCGAGTTTATCTTACGTGGTTATTCTGATATTATTGAAAAATTACGTAATCTAGGAGCGGATATTACACTTGTTGAGGATTAAACCGTAGAGGTGTTTATGAATATTTGGACCAAATTAGCAATGTTTTCTTTTTTTGAAACGGATCGCTTGTATTTGCGTCCTTTCTTTTTTAGTGATAGTCAAGACTTCCATGAGATAGCCTCAAATCCTGAAAATTTACAATTTATTTTCCCAACTCAGGCAAGTCTGGAAGAAAGTCAATATGCATTAGCAAATTACTTTATGAAGTCCCCTTTGGGAGTGTGGGCAATTTGTGACCAGAAAAATCAACAAATGATTGGTTCTATTAAATTTGAGAAGTTAGATGAAATCAAAAAAGAAGCTGAGCTTGGCTATTTTTTGAGAAAAGATGCTTGGTCGCAAGGATTTATGACAGAGGTTGTTAGAAAAATTTGTCAGCTTTCTTTTGAGGAATTTGGCTTAAAACAATTATCTATCATTACCCACCTTGAAAATGAAGCTAGCCAAAGAGTTGCTCTTAAGTCTGGATTTCGTTTGTTCCGTCAGTTTAAGGGAAGTGATCGCTACACAAGAAAAATGCGGGATTATCTTGAATTTCGGTATATAAAAGGAGAATTCAATGAGTAAGCATCAGGAAATTCTAAGCTATTTGGAGGAATTACCAGTAGGTAAAAGGGTCAGTGTTCGTAGTATTTCCAACCATCTGGGAGTCAGTGATGGAACGGCCTATCGCGCTATCAAGGAAGCTGAAAACCGTGGAATTGTGGAGACCCGTCCTAGAAGTGGTACTATCCGTGTTAAATCTCAGAAAGTTGCTATAGAGAGATTAACTTTTGCTGAAATTGCTGAAGTGACTTCTTCTGAGGTTCTGGCTGGGCAAGAAGGTTTAGAGAGAGAATTTAGTAAGTTTTCAATCGGTGCCATGACTGAGCAAAATATTTTATCTTACCTTCATGATGGGGGACTCTTGATTGTTGGTGACCGGACTCGTATTCAATTATTAGCGCTGGAAAATGAAAATGCAGTTCTGGTTACAGGTGGATTTCAGGTTCATGATGATGTGCTTAAACTGGCCAATCAAAAAGGAATTCCTGTTTTAAGAAGCAAACATGACACTTTCACTGTCGCGACCATGATCAATAAAGCCCTTTCAAATGTACAAATCAAGACTGATATTCTGACAGTTGAGAAACTTTATCGTCCGAGTCATGAATATGGTTTTCTGAGAGAAACCGACACAGTCAAAGATTATTTGGACTTAGTTCGTAAGAATCGTAGCAGCCGTTTCCCAGTTATCAATCAACATCAGGTTGTTGTTGGGGTTGTTACCATGAGAGACGCTGGTGATAAGTCACCAAGTACCACAATTGACAAGGTCATGTCTCGTAGTCTATTTTTGGTTGGATTATCGACAAATATTGCCAATGTGAGTCAACGGATGATTGCTGAAGACTTTGAAATGGTACCGGTTGTTCGAAATAATCAAACCTTGCTTGGGGTTGTAACCAGACGAGATGTCATGGAGAAGATGAGTCGTTCCCAAGTTTCTGCTCTACCTACTTTTTCTGAGCAGATTGGTCAAAAACTTTCTTATCATCATGATGAAGTAGTGATTACAGTGGAACCCTTTATGCTAGAGAAAAATGGAGTTTTAGCCAATGGTGTATTGGCAGAAATTCTGACTCACATGACCCAAGATTTAGTTGTGAATAGTGGTCGCAATCTCATCATCGAGCAAATGCTGATCTACTTTTTGCAGGCTGTTCAGATAGATGATATACTGCGCATTCAAGCACGCATTATCCACCATACTAGACGATCAGCTATTATTGATTACGATATTTATCATGGTCATCAGATTGTTTCAAAAGCAAATGTGACTGTTAAAATTAATTAGAAACTAGGAGAAATAATGATAACATTAAAATCAGCTCGTGAAATCGAAGCTATGGACAAGGCTGGTGATTTTCTAGCAAGTATTCATATTGGCTTGCGTGATTTGATTAAGCCTGGCGTAGATATGTGGGAAGTTGAAGAATACGTTCGCCGTCGTTGTAAGGAAGAAAATTTCCTTCCGCTTCAGATTGGGGTTGACGGTGCCATGATGGACTATCCTTATGCTACCTGCTGCTCTCTTAATGATGAAGTGGCTCACGCTTTCCCTCGTCACTATATTTTGAAAGATGGTGATTTGCTCAAAGTGGATATGGTTTTGGGAGGTCCTATTGCTAAACCTGACCTGAATGTCTCAAAATTAAACTTCAACAATGTTGAGCAAATGAAGAAATACACTCAGAGCTATTCTGGTGGTCTTGCAGACTCATGTTGGGCTTATGCTGTTGGTACACCGTCCGAAGAAGTGAAAAACTTGATGGATGTAACTAAAGAAGCCATGTATAAGGGGATTGAGCAAGCTGTTGTTGGGAACCGTATTGGTGATATTGGTGCGGCTATTCAAGAATACGCTGAAAGCCGTGGTTACGGTGTAGTGCGTGATTTGGTTGGTCATGGTGTTGGCCCAACCATGCACGAAGAACCAATGGTTCCTAACTATGGTATTGCTGGTCGTGGACTTCGTCTTCGTGAAGGAATGGTTTTGACCATTGAACCAATGATCAATACAGGTGACTGGGAAATTGATACAGATATGAAGACTGGCTGGGCCCATAAGACCATTGATGGTGGCCTATCTTGCCAATATGAACACCAATTTGTGATTACGAAAGATGGACCTGTTATCTTGACTAGTCAAGGTGAAGAAGGGACTTATTAAAATAAGTAAAATTAGATTGAAGAAAAAGTGCCTCTTTGGACAATTTTCTTCAATTTTTTCTTTTATCTATAGTGAAATGAAAAAACCGAACAATTTGATTGAGAAATTCAAATCAATTTCTAACAATGTTTTAGAAAACATAGTGTACTATTAAAGAGTTTGTTTCATATAATATAATTGCAAAAATAGTTAACCGTAGCAAACTTGATACAAATTTTAATATTTATAGTACAATAGGTTTAAATTCTTAAGAAAGTTGGTTCTTTATTGGAAACGCTAGTATTTTCAATCTCCGTTTTTTTAGCAGGGGTCTTGTCCTTCTTTTCTCCTTGTATTTTTCCACTTCTGCCAGTTTATGCTGGAATTTTGCTGGATGATCAGGAAAGTGCAAAAAGCTTTTCTTTATTTGGTAGAAAAGTTGCCTGGTCAGGTTTAATTCGAACGCTTTGCTTTATCGCAGGTATTTCTCTCATTTTCTTTATTCTAGGATTTGGTGCTGGTTACTTTGGTAATATTCTCTATGCCAATTGGTTTCGCTATACCATGGGTACGATTATCATTATTTTGGGCCTTCACCAGATGGAAATTTTTCATTTTAAGAAATTAGAGGTTCAAAAAAGCTTTACTTTTAAGAAATCAGAAGCCAATCGTTATTGGTCGGCCTTTTTACTCGGTATTACCTTTAGTTTTGGTTGGACGCCTTGTATTGGTCCAGTTTTGAGTTCTGTTTTAGCGCTTGCGGCTTCTGGAGGCAATGGTGCTTGGCAAGGAGCGATTTATACCTTGATTTACACTCTAGGGATGGCTATTCCTTTCTTGGTTTTGGCTCTAGCTTCAGGTGTAGTGATGCCTTATTTTAGTAAAATCAAACGCCATATGATGTTACTGAAGAAAATTGGTGGTTTCCTCATTATTTTAATGGGAATTTTATTACTATTAGGACAAGTAAATGTTCTAGCTGGAATTTTTGAATAAAGGAGAAAAAGATGAAAAAAGTAATGTTTGCTGGCTTAAGCCTCTTGTCATTAGTTGTATTGATGGCCTGTGGTGAGGAGGAAACTAAAAAGACTCAAGCAGCACAACAGCCAAAACAACAAACGACTGTACAACAAATTGCTGTTGGAAAAGATGCTCCAGATTTTACCTTGCAATCCATGGATGGTAAAGAAGTTAAGTTATCGGATTATAAGGGTAAAAAAGTCTATTTGAAGTTTTGGGCTTCCTGGTGTGGTCCATGTAAGAAAAGTATGCCAGAGTTGATGGAACTAGCGGCGAAACCAGATCGTGATTTTGAAATTCTTAGTGTCATTGCACCGGGTATTCAAGGCGAAAAAACTGTTGAGCAATTCCCACAATGGTTCCAAGATCAAGGTTATAAGGATATCCCAGTTCTTTATGACACAAAAGCAACCACATTCCAAGCTTATCAAATCCGAAGCATTCCTACAGAATACCTGATTGACAGTCAAGGAAAGATTGGAAAGATACAATTTGGTGTTATCAGCAACGCGGATGCAGAAGCAGCCTTTAAAGAAATGAACTAGAATAGATAAAGAGAATCTGATTACAAATTTCATGGTATAATAGATGGTAACCGTAACGTTGCCGTCTTTTTTGTCGGCCAATAGAAAGAGAAGAGAATGTTAAAGAAAAATGATATTGTAGAAGTTGAAATTGTTGACTTGACCCATGAAGGGGCAGGAGTTGCCAAGGTGAATGGTTTGGTCTTTTTTATCGAGAATGCTTTACCGAGTGAAAAAATCCTCATGCGAGTTCTCAAGGTCAATAAAAAGATTGGCTTTGGGAAAGTTGAAGAATACCTTATCCAGTCACCACACCGTAATCAAAATCTAGATTTGGCTTACTTGCGTTCAGGAATCGCGGATTTAGGACATCTTTCTTATCCAGAACAGCTCAAATTTAAAACCAAGAAAGTCAAGGATAGTCTATACAAGATTGCTGGAATTGCAGATGTAGAAGTTGCTGAAACGCTTGGTATGGAAAATCCAGTCAAGTACCGCAACAAGGCCCAGGTCCCTGTTCGTCGAGTAAATGGTGTCTTGGAAACTGGCTTTTTCCGTAAGAATTCCCACGATCTCATGCCTTTGGAAGATTTCTTTATCCAGGATCCTGTAATTGACGAGGTAGTAGTAGTCCTACGCGACTTGCTCCGCCGTTATGATTTGAAACCTTATGATGAAAAGGAGCAGTCTGGCTTGGTTCGGAATCTTGTGGTGCGTCGCGGACACTATTCAGGGCAAATTATGGTCATTTTAGTAACAACTCGTCCTAAAATTTTTCGTGTCGACCAATTGATTGAACAACTAATCAAGCAGTTCCCAGAGATTGTGTCTGTTATGCAAAATATCAATGACCAGAACACCAATGCTATTTTTGGTAAGGAATGGTGCACACTTTATGGACAAGACTTTATCACTGACCAGATGTTGGGAAATGACTACCAAATCGCTGGTCCAGCATTTTACCAAGTCAATACTGAAATGGCGGAGAAACTCTATCAAACAGCCATTGACTTTGCGGAGTTAAAAGCAGATGATGTGGTCATTGATGCCTATTCAGGGATTGGAACGATTGGTCTCTCTGTGGCGAAACACGTCAAGGAAGTCTATGGTGTTGAAGTGATTCCAGAAGCAGTTGAGAATAGCAATAAGAATGCCCAATTAAACAATATTTCAAACGCCCACTATGTCTGTGATACAGCTGAAAATGCCATGAAGAATTGGCTCAAGGAAGGTATTCAACCAACCGTTATTCTAGTGGACCCACCAAGAAAAGGACTCACCGAGAGTTTTATCAAAGCTAGTACCCAAACAGGAGCAGACCGCATCGCCTATATCTCATGCAATGTCGCAACCATGGCGCGTGATATCAAACTCTACCGAGAATTGGGATATGAATTGAAGAAAGTACAGCCAGTGGATTTATTTCCTCAAACGCACCATGTTGAGTGTGTAAGTTTATTAGAGAAACGTGGCTAATCTTCTCGCTTTTTCATTTTAAGACGAGAGGCTTCAAAGCTCCACTGGAGCTTTGAACTCCCCAAACCTTTTTAGTCCTGCAGACACATCACATTGAAGCAGTTACGTTGATGTCAAGGAAGGATAAATAAAGTCTGAAAAGTGGCGTATTTCTGGCTTTTTGTAAGGTTGGCATCATCAGAGAAACCTTACGAAAAGCTCGGTTTTCTTATATGTAAATATATCTACTAAGTGAATTTGTCGAGGCTTAAAAAATGAGTGGTAGGGTTTAGGCTGTGGATTAGATGTCAGGAGTTGTGGCATTGATTTGGATAGCAAGCCTGACCGCAGTTCAAGCCACTCGATACTAAGTGTCAGCCTTGGTAGTGGAATAGATGACAATAAAATTTTTAAAAAGTTCACCCAAAACATATAAATAGTGATATAATAATTAGTTATAAAGGAAGGAGGTTGAGACAATGAGCTATAAAGTTTTAGATGTATGTCGCCATGTTATTAATTATAGCAATGAGCACGACTATGGCATCTCAAATTTAAAACTTCAGAAGGTACTTTATTTTATTCAGGCTTATTTTCTGACAAAAAAGAAAGACCACACTCCTTGTTTTGATGAGAAAATTGAAGCATGGGATTTTGGACCAGTTGTGCCAGAAGCATACCATGAATATAAACAGTATGGAAGTGGAGATATTCCTACGATAGAATCTTTTATTATGTTTGATGAAGATAATGTTTGGAATTCTAAAAGAGTTGAATTTGAGGACACAGCAATTTCAGATGATGATAAATCTCTTATTGATAAAGTCGTAGATAAATTTGCAGATTATTCAGCGACAGACCTTGTGTCATTGACGCACAGACAGTCGCCATGGATTAATGCATACGCTCCATATCAGAATAAGGAGATAACAATTGGGTCAATAATGGAGTATTTTTATGAATGATGATAATTTGGATCTATTGTTCCGAACGACAGATAATACAATAATGACGCTGGAGCAGTCAAAAAAATTTACAAACACCAAAAGACAAATTAACGGTATATGCCGAGCGTTGACTCTAGAGACTCAGAAGTATGACCCAAAGAAAACAGTCAGAAATATAGAATCATATATTTTATTAAGTAATAAGTTAGACAGAATTCTTTATTCGGAGATAAGTAATTATGCCTATGCGTTGGAAATGTCAGAACGAGGGATTTTTGCTACAAATTTAGAAAAGTTGTTGCTTTATTCACTTGATGATAAAAATGATGTAAATGATGACTGTAAGAAGATGATTGTAAAGATTTACGACCATTTTCAGCTGGCATTACATCAGATTGAAAACGTTAATAATATTTTTGCTAATAGTATTGAAGAGGCAAAAGAGAACCTACAAAAGCAAATAAAAGGTGTTGAAAAAGAATATATCTCCATACTTGGGATATTCGCCGCAATTGTATTGGCATTTGTTGGAGGAATAACATTTTCAACATCCGTTCTGCAGAATATTTCTGTGGTAAGCGTATTTAGACTACTGCTGGTAGTTGATTTCTTGGCATTTGTTCTTATTAATGAAATATATATTTTGGTAAAATTTATTTTTACAATTAACGAGAAGGATGCAAAGCTCTTTAATATTAAGGCGTTGAATATTGCATGTTTAGCTATTGCTATAATTATTGTGATTTCATGGACACTCAATGCAAACCAGATTCGAGACTTTATTTCTCAGTTTTTACCTTGGAGTAAATCATAACCATTCGTCTATGTACTGACCCCAAAAAGTTAGAAAAAATAATAATTGAAAGGATTCAGTTCTGTATTGTACAGGGCTAAGTCCTTTTAGTTTTACCTTAATTCGTTTATTGTTGTAGTAATCAATATAGTCTACAATAGCTTCTTCAAGGTCTTCTAAAGACCTAAAATTCTTCTCATATCCATAAAACATCTCAGACTTAAGAATACCAAAGAAGGATTCCATCATGCCGTTATCTGGACTATTTCCCTTACGTGACATAGATGCTTGAATTCCCTTACTCTCTAGGAACCGATGATAAGAATCGTGTTGGTATTGCCAACCTTGGTCACTATGGAGAATCGTATTCTCGTAGTGTTTTTCTGTGAAGGCCTGTTCCAACATCGTTTTTACTTGTTCTAAATTAGGAGAACAAGAAAGATTAAAAGCAATAATTTCGCTGTTAAAGCCATCTAAAACAGGCGATAAATACAATTTCTGCGTGCTATTTGGAATGGCAAACTCTGTTACATCCGTATAGCACTTTTCCATTGGTTTGGTTGCTTCAAATTGACGTTGAATAAGATTGTCCGCTTTCTTGCCAATCTCTCCTTGGTAAGAAGAATACTTTCGTTTCCGACGAATTCGAGCACTTAAACCAAGGATTTTCATCATACGTTGGACCTTCTTATGATTCATCACAAAGCCACGATTCCTTAGTTCTAAGTGGATCCGACGATAGCCATATTTGTCCTTATGCTCACAATAAATGGCCTGAATTACAGCTTCAAGTTCCTGATCCTTATCCGTTTGCCCTAGATGTTTTAAGTGGTAATAATAGGTCGAACGGGCAAGCTTAATAATCTTTAGAAGAATATCTAAAGAAAACTCTGTTACAAATCCTTGAACAATTTCCGTTTTTCTTTTTCCTCCTTCAAGTAAGACCTTATCAATCATTTCTTTTTTTAGTTCTGGAGAATAATAACAATTCTTACCTTTCTTGACGATTTTTATCCCATAACGGTCAATTAATTTCATCATGTATCTTAACCCAGAAACATCTAAATCAAATCTTTTTGAAAGCTGCTTGAATCTTTGACCTAGCTTTCTAAGTTCATAGATTTGAACTATATACTCATAACTCAATTTCATAATAAAACACCCCAAAAGTTAGATTTTTTCTGTCTAACTTTTATGTTGCAGTTTTTCAATTTATACATGGTATAATTAAAATAATAAAAGATTGAGGATTTTTTATGAGTAAAGAAGCAGTATTTCAAAATGTAGAATCACTACAACAAGTTGTAAACATAATTAATGAAGCAGCGGCAGCTCTTAATGATAAAACACGTACAATAAGAGAGAGTCCAATTCCAGAAGTGTTAGCTGGTGCATTGGGGGCAGGTATTGGTGGGATAGGTTCATTCGCAGCTCTTTATGGTTTAGGTACTGTAGGGTTATCAGCGGCTGGCATTACTTCAGGTCTTGCAGCTATTGGCGGTGTCGTTGGAGGTGGTATGGTAGCTGGAGTGTTTGTAATGGCTGCTCCAGTCGTTGTATTAGCCGGAGGCGGTATATTATTAGCTTCTAATCTAAAAAATAAACAACTTAAACAGGAAAAAGAACGGTTATATAAAGAAGCATTACAAAAACATGAAGCTATTATACAAGCTCTGAAAACTGAGGCAGATGCTGATAAGGAACGCCTAGATTATTTACAGAGTTTAAATATCCTCCTAACTCAAGCAATTAAAGATTTGAAAAACGATTTAGGGGATTAACAATGAGTAAATTCATTTATTCTGATGAAGAACAAAAATTCAATAATATTTTAACTCATCAAACCAAAGAGTTAGATTTAATAAACAGACCCGATATGTCTATTGCAGAAGAACGTATAGAGGAAAGTGAAAAATTATTGAGAGAGCTAGGCTATACTCTGTCTGATTTACCAATACTAGATACCGAAACTAAAAAACAAACTATCGTTGTACCTAAATGGGAAGACTTAGTAATAAAAGCGGAGTGCGAAGTGGGTTCAATGAATGAACTAGATGCACTCTTCACAAATGAAGAATTTCAATCATTGAAGGATGATTTTAACAACATTCATAAACTTGATAAAATTGATATATCGATTTGTGCAGGAGCTGGTATATTAGCTGCGATTGTTGATATTCTTTTAATTGGAATACCTGAGAAAACTCCGAATGGTTTAAAAGGTGGCCCTTTATCTAATTATGTAAGAGACTGGTTTAATAAACGATTTCCTGAAGAAGAAATGGAAAAGTTGGCAAATTCAAAGGTTAGTAAAGTCCCTTTTGATGCTCAAGATAATCGTCATACTAAAGTAAATGTTAATGGACTATCTGCATATTATCATAGATTGTTATCTCTTGGACATGATCCCTTTCTTGGTTTAGTAATTGGTGTATGTGATATTCTAAATGGTAAGATGACTACTATTGATAAAACTGGGAAAATAGTATCTCAATTTATGGATAATTACACAGATAGAAAAGAAAGTGATATTTTTGCAGCAATAGCAAAGCAGATAATTCATTTTAAATCTGATATTACGACATCAATGGGATTACCTGCACCATTGATGGGATTATTTAATTTGCTTCAGTTTGGAAAAATTGGTGACGAGAATCAAACGATAGCAGAAATAGTACAAGGAATGTATTACGAAGGCTATGATTTCATTCATTTTAGTAGTATGGCTATTTCCACAATGATTATTGAAGTTATAATAAGAATTGGATACGCCCTTAAGAAAATCAACGAAGGACATTCAATAAAAAATTCTATTCCTTTTTCGTTGGATAGAGAGAAACACCCCAAATTACATACGATGCTATTCATTGGACATTCTATAGCCGCATCTGCTAATGCAGGGAAAATCTACTTTACAAAAAATCCTATGATAATAAATTACGCACAATGGATTACTTTTGCAAAATATTCATACTCTCAGTTAAAGTGGGTACTTATTGAGAAATCCGAATTGAGAGCTTCATATGTTTCGGATAAGATTTATAAGGAAACTCAGGAAGTTTATGAAAAAGTAAATCTTACCTTTAATAACTTCAGTAATGATAGGTTAGTTATATTTGATTAAATTAATAAACTTAGATAAAAGGAAAACAATGAAAAAAAGTCTATACAATCTATTGTCAATGATTCCAATATATGGAACATTTTTAAAATTTTCAAGTAAAGGTGAAATGAGGTTATGTAGCCCACTGTACCAAATGAAGGAATTAATCCAAATGATATATTCTTACTTCTTGAAAAAAATATCCTGGCGAGGTAGTTACAAGAGACCGTTTCTACGAAGGTTATAGAGAAATACTGGAATCTTTGAACAAAAAGTAATAAGGAAAAAATTTTCTGTTATAGATATAATATTAGTGAAGTTGTAGAATTCATAGCAGAATGGCGGTGTTTTGTGTTAGATGCTCAAGTATTAGATGTAAGACCCTATACAGGTTAGTTATCATGCACGTTTTGATGTAAGTCTCATTGATGAAGCAATATCATGTTGAAAAAATTCACCTATAGCTTATGGGTTATCTGTTTTAAACTAAATCAATTTTCATAAAACTAGTTTGACTAAGATAATAAAAAAATTGATCATTCAATTATTTAACTAAAAAAGAAAGTAAGGCTTAATATGGAAAATAAAGATGAAAAGAAAGTGGAAAAAAAATTTAAAGGATATATTGAAAAAATCTTCGGAAAAGATTGTTTGAAAGAGATTGAACCATTATATAAAAAAGTAATAGAAAATAGAGATAATAATATAAAATGTGGTACATACGGTGATGATCCAGCAACAATTGAACTAATATTATATCTCAGACATAAAATGAGAGAAAACAAATTAATATCTTCCGAACCAATATCAAACTATTTAAAAGCGATACCAAAAACGAAGGAAGATTGTAAAGAACTCCTTGAAAATTTCCTTGAAAATGACGGTAAAACTAGAAGTTGGTTAACAGAGGAATATAAGAAACGTTTTCCTTGCTCTTATGAGTCAGAGCCAGAATCTCACAAAAAACCTTATACGGACGATGGATGGAATTATTTTGAATATCTGAACCAGAACAATCAGAATTATGATTATGATATTGAATGGTTTTACGTTGAAAAAAATGAAATAGGTCATATATACTACAATGAGTTAGATCATTATTTAACTTATTTGCTAGGTGCTATTCGAAGAGGTAAAGCAGATAGGATAAGACAAGGAGAAAATATTAAAAAAGATCTTGAGAAGATTGATTAAAGCTTATCTGTAAGCCTATATGTCTTTATTTATAAAAAAGTAAACACATAAGTTAAATTTATAATCTTATGAAAAATCTGGTTTAAAATCTTGCTTATTTCTTCCTTACAAAGGTAGTAAAATTTCACTCTTTTAAGATGTAATCCAAAATTGTTTTTGAGGAAGGAGGGAAAATATTGATAGAGAGCCGACCTGAGTTTGATAAAATCGTATCCTTTGATGAATTTAATAAGTACTATTGGTATCGTGATGAGCTTTCTCAGATATGCAAGTCATTAGGACTTGAATATAGAGGTACCAAACAAGAACTCAATCATATTATTGAGCAGTACTTTAAGGGTAATTTGATTAAAAAATCATCAATAAAAAGGAAAAAGAAACGAGTAGAAGTCGTTACCTTAAATACGCCCTTACTTGAATGTGGATTTTCCTTTAACACTCACTTTAGAGAATATTTCTCAACTTTAACAGATGTTTCGCCATTTAAATTTACTGCTGATATGGCTACAGCTTGGAGAAAAGTAAAAAGAGAAAATGATTTGAGTTTTACAATCCAAGATATGCTAAAAGTCTATTATGGAAATTCAGATTATGCTAAGTATGATCATTCGGTTTGTCAATGGAACCAATTTTTAAAGGATTTCTGTGCAGACGAAAATAGTCGTAACTACTCCAATAAATTAAAAGTAGCTTCAACTCTTTGGAAAGAAGTTAGAAATTCAAGTAATGAAAAAAGTTATTCAAAGAATCTTTTGACTGAATATGCTGATAAAATAAAAGAGTATGATAAGTAGAAACTCCATCTCACTTGGTGGCGACAGTGATACTCTCGCAGCAATCACTGGTAGCATAGCAGAGGCAGCTTATGGTATTCCTGATTGGATAAAGGATAAGACCATTTCTTACTTGGATGAATCCTTAAAGGATGTAGTCATTAGATGGGAAAATAGAATAAAAGCGTATTAATCTCCAGTACGTCATATTTCTGTTTTCTGTATTTTCATTGTATAATGAGGGTATAGTTAGATGCGTATGATAAAATATAAACATTTCTTATGAATATTAAGGAGAAAATTAATGAAAAAGGCAATGGTAATTATCAACCCTACTTCTGGTGGCGAGAAGGCTTTGGATTACAAAGAAAAGCTGGAGAATAAAGTAAAAGAATATTTTGAGCACGTAGAAACCAAAATTACCGAAAAAGCTCTGGATGCAACACATTTTGCTGAAGAGGCTTCACGTGAGCAGTACGATGCAGTGGTTGTTTTTGGTGGAGATGGGACTGTCAACGAAGTCATTTCCGGTATTGCTGAGAGAGACTACATTCCTAAGTTGGGTATTATCCCTGGGGGTACGGGTAACCTCATTACGAAACTGTTGGCAATCAATCAAGACATTGATGGCGCGATTGATGAACTGGATTTCAACTTAACCAATAAGATTGATATCGGAAAAGCGAATGACAATTATTTTGGTTATATCTTTAGTATCGGTTCTCTACCTGAGGCGATTCACAACGTTGAAATTGAAGATAAGACAAAATTTGGTATTCTTGCCTATGCTGTAAATACCATGAAGTCTGTTATGACGGATCAAGTCTTCAACATTAAGGTGGAGACGGAAAATGGAAATTATGTTGGTGAAGCTAGCCATGTTTTGGTTCTCTTGACAAATTACTTTGCTGACAAAAAAATCTTTGAAGAAAACAAAGATGGCTATGCCAACATTTTGATTCTGAAAGATGCTTCTATATTCTCCAAATTATCCGTCATTCCTGATTTATTAAAAGGGGATGTTGTCGCAAATGATAATATCGAGTATATCAAAGCGCGTAATATTAAGATCTCTTCAGATAGTGAATTGGAGTCGGATGTTGACGGCGATAAATCGGATAACCTACCTGTAGAAATCAAAGTCCTAGCTCAACGAGTAGAAGTGTTTTCAAAACCGAAAGAGGAATAGTATATAGATAAAGCCTTTTTTAAGGCTTTTTGTATACTTAAAAAGATAGTTCCTTTAAGAACGGACATTCCTTGCAAATAGTTTACAAAAATAGTATACTGGATTTATTGATTTTGAAAACGTTTGCGTAAAATTTGAATGAATACTTTAGGAGACAAATTAATGGAATTAAGTGCTATTTACCATAGGCCTGAGTCAGAGTATGCCTATCTTTACAAGGATAAGAAACTTCATATTCGGATTCGAACTAAGAAAGGGGATATTGAAAGCATTATCTTGCATTATGGGGACCCTTTTATCTTTATGGAGGAGTTTTATCAAGGTACAAAAGAAATGTCCAAGATAACTTCTGATGCCATCTTTGATTATTGGCAGGTTGAAGTGTCCGTTGACTTTGCACGTATCCAGTATCTCTTTGAACTCAAGAATACAGAAGGTCAAAGTATTTTGTATGGCGATAAAGGGTGCGTGGACAATTCTCTAGAAAATCTTCATGCTATTGGAAATGGATTTAAGTTGTCCTATCTTCATGAAATTGATGCATGCCAGATTCCTGACTGGGTTTCAGATACGGTATGGTATCAGATATTTCCTGAGAGATTTGCCAATGGAAATGCTCGATTAAACCCAGAAGGGACTTTAGACTGGGATTCATCTATCACACCTCAGAGTGATGATTTCTTTGGTGGTGATTTACAGGGGATTATTGACCATCTGGATTACTTGCAAGACTTGGGAATTACTGGACTTTATCTTTGTCCTATCTTTGAATCTACGAGCAATCACAAGTACAATACGACGGATTACTTTGAAATTGACCGTCATTTTGGGGACAAGGAGACCTTTCGGGAACTGGTCGAGCAAGCTCATCAGCGTGGCATGAAAATCATGCTGGATGCTGTATTTAACCATATTGGTTCGCAATCTCCTCAATGGCAAGATGTTGTCAAAAATGGTGAGGAGTCTGCTTACAAAGATTGGTTCCATATTCAACAATTCCCAGTGACGACTGAAAAGCTAGCCAATAGGAGGGAGCTACCTTATCACGCTTTTGGTTTCGAGGACTATATGCCTAAGTTAAATACAGCCAATCCAGAGGTCAAGGAGTATCTTTTAAAGGTTGCGACTTATTGGATTGAAGAGTTTGATATCGATGCTTGGCGTTTAGATGTGGCTAATGAGATTGACCATCAGTTTTGGAGGGATTTTCGCAAGGCAGTTCTAGCTAAAAGGCCTGATCTTTATATCCTTGGAGAAGTCTGGCATACGGCTCAGCCTTGGCTAAATGGCGATGAGTTCCATGCCGTCATGAATTATCCTTTATCTGATAGCATCAAGGACTATTTCTTACGAGGACTTAAGAAGACTGACCAATTCATCGATGAAATCAATGGCCAATCTATGTATTACAAGCAGCAGATTTCAGAGGTTATGTTTAATCTCTTAGATTCTCATGATACAGAGCGAATCTTGTGGACGGCCAATAAGGATGTTCAACTGGTCAAATCAGCCCTAGCCTTTCTCTTTTTACAAAAGGGAACACCCTGCATCTATTACGGAACCGAGCTAGCTTTAACCGGAGGACCAGACCCAGATTGTCGACGTTGTATGCCTTGGGAACGTGTATCAAGTGACAATGATATGCTGAATTTCATGAAGCAGCTGATTAATATTAGAAAACAAGCATCATCAACCATTCAGCATGGCAAGTATAGCCTCCAAGAAATCAAACAAGATGTAGTTGCCTTGGAGTGGAAATACGAAGGACAGGTCCTTAAAGCAATCTTTAACCAATCAACAGAAGATTGTATTTTAGAGAAAGAAGCAGTAGCACTAGCAAGCAATTGTAAAGAATTGGAAAATCAGCTTGTGATCTCTCCTAATGGATTTGTGATTTTTCATTAAAGAGCAATTAAGAGTGACAGGAAAGTTGTAGTATAGAGAACATTTTACAAACAGACTATTTGTCGTCTTGCTACAATTGGTATATAATTTAACTTAAAGAAAATAGGAGGATTAATCGAATGGAATTAAAAGATTTTACAGAAAAAGAACAGGAAATGATTAAGAAGGGGCTTACGACGTCTAAGATTAGTGACAAGGAAACTGCTGAGAAGATTCTTGCACTAGTACCACAAGACTTGATTAAGCGAATCCCATTTTTCGTCAGAAAACATGCTACGACACGTACTATTAAACGTATTTCAATTGAACACCCTGAACTATACGCTGTAGCCCAAACAAGTGGTGAGATCCCAGAAAAAGAACGCGAAGAATTACGTCAGATTATCACGACTATCTTTGAACAAAAGATGAACAAGCATAGTATTAAGTAGAGAATGAAAATATATTTTATTGGCGGTTTGGGAAGCAATGTCTATCATAGCAAGGATTTTCTTCAAGAACTAGATTCGCAGGTTTACTTTCTAAATCCATATAAAAAGCATCTTCGAGATGAAACAGAATTGAAATCATGGTTTAAAAATGAGATTGTAGAGGAGGAATCTATCTGTCTGATAGGTCATTCTCTTGGAGGAGATTTGGCGCGTTATCTTGCATCGGAATTTTATGAAGTGACAAAACTGATTCTTTTGGATGGTGGCTATCTAGATTTAGGTAAGATTTTAACTTTAGATGCGGAATTAGAGGAAACTAAAAACTATATTGAATCTCAAGTTGTTTCGGACTTAGATGTTCTTATTTCCAAAGAGAAATCTGAAGCAAAGCATTGGTCAAAAAATATGGAGAAAGCTGTAAGACAGTCCTATCACTGGAATGCGAAGTATAATAGATATGAGTTGGCTATAAATTATGAAAATATAGAAGCGATACTCCGCCTACGGAGGAAAATACAAGCTTTTAAGAGAGAAGTGAGAAATACCTTGTTTATTAGTCCTCGCTATCCTAATGAAGCTATATGGAGAGAGGAAGCCCTAAAAGAATTGCCAGACTATTTTGATACTATTCTTCTAGAGAACTTTGGCCATGAGCTTTATACTGAAGCACCTAAAGAAATCGCTAGTCTAATTAATGAGTGGTTCTCTTATACTCACTAGGATATTGAACAAATTGATTAGGAATATCAAATTAATTTGGGCTCTTTGTCAACTGTAGTAGGTTGAAGTCAGCTAAGATCTAGAAAGGACATATTTCGTCCTTTCTTTTTCTATTCAGGGAGCTTAAAGGGCTATCATCGGACAAAATAGAGAAGGCATGATATAATATAAAGTAGATTTCTATGTAATTAAATAAGAACTGTTTGAACACCATTCATGTGAAAACTCTCTATGTTCAAACGATAGTAAAATAAAATAGGGGCTCTAAACCCTTGCTACGAAAGGAAAAAAACTCAATGGCTACTATTCAATGGTTTCCTGGTCACATGTCTAAAGCGCGTCGACAGGTCCAGGAAAATTTAAAATTTGTTGATTTTGTGACGATTTTGGTGGATGCACGCTTACCTCTATCTAGTCAAAATCCTATGTTGACCAAAATTGTTGGTGACAAACCAAAACTCTTGATTTTAAATAAGGCAGACTTGGCTGATCCAGCAATAACCAAGGAATGGCGTCAGTATTTTGAATCACAAGGAATTCAGACTCTGGCTATCAACTCCAAAGAACAAGTAACTGTAAAAGTTGTAACAGATGCGGCCAAAAAGCTCATGGCTGATAAGATTGCTCGCCAGAGAGAACGTGGGATAAAAATTGAAACCTTGCGTACCATGATTATCGGGATTCCAAATGCTGGCAAATCTACTCTCATGAACCGTTTGGCTGGTAAGAAAATTGCTGTTGTCGGCAATAAACCAGGTGTTACCAAGGGACAACAATGGCTCAAAACCAATAAAGACCTGGAAATCTTGGATACACCGGGGATTCTTTGGCCTAAGTTTGAGGATGAAACTGTAGCATTGAAACTGGCCTTGACAGGGGCTATCAAAGACCAGTTGCTTCCTATGGATGAGGTAACTATTTTTGGTCTCAATTATTTCAAAGAACATTATCCAGAAAAGTTGGCTGAACGCTTCAAACAAATGAAAATTGAGGAAGAAGCGCCAGTTATTATTATGGATATGACCCGCGCCCTCGGTTTCCGTGACGACTATGACCGCTTTTACAGTCTCTTTGTGAAGGAAGTCCGCGACGGCAAACTCGGTAACTATACCTTAGATACATTGGAAGACCTCGATGGCGACGATTAAAGAAATCAAAGAACTCCTTAAAACGGTCAAGGACCTTGATAGCCCTATTTTTCTAGATCTTGAAAAGGATAATCGCTCAGGAGTTCAAAAAGAAATCAGCAAGCGTAAAAAAGCCATTCAGGCAGAATTGGATGAGGAACTTCGTTTGGAATCCATGCTTTCCTATGAAAAAGAACTTTACAAGCAAGGATTGACCTTAATTGCTGGTGTTGATGAGGTCGGTCGTGGTCCTTTGGCTGGACCTGTAGTCGCTGCAGCTGTTATCTTGCCTAAAAATTGTAAGATTAAAGGTCTCAACGACAGCAAGAAAATTCCTAAAAAGAAACATTTAGAAATTTATCAAGCCGTTCAAGACCATGCCTTGTCAATCGGCATTGGTATCATGGATAATCAGGTCATCGACCAAGTCAATATCTATGAAGCAACCAAACTGGCCATGCAGGAAGCAATCTTCCAGCTCAGTCCTCAACCAGAGCACCTTTTGATAGATGCCATGAAACTGGACTTGCCCATTTCACAAACATCTATCATCAAAGGAGATGCCAATTCCCTCTCGATTGCAGCGGCTTCTATAGTAGCCAAGGTGACACGTGATGAATTGATGAAGGAATACGACCAGCAGTTCCCTGGCTATGATTTCGCTGCTAATGCAGGATATGGAACAGCTAAACACCTGGAAGGACTCGAAAAACTAGGAGTTACCCCAATTCATCGAACCAGCTTTGAACCCATTAAATCGCTGGTTTCAGGAGAAAAAGAAAGTTAAGTTAGAAGGAATGATTATGGAGGAACAGTCAGAAACACTCAGCTCCAAGAAAGAATTTGCCTTTGCCTCAAGCACTATATTAACCCAAGTTGGACGAGGAATCATTGTTGGACTTGTCGTCGGACTCATCGTTGGATCTTTTCGGTTTTCAATCGAAAAAGGCTTCCACCTGATACAAGGACTTTATCAAGATCAAGCGCACCTAGTGCGCAATCTTTTTATCATTGGTCTATTTTATTTAATAGTTTGTTGGCTCAGTGCGAAATTAACTCGATCAGAAAAAGACATCAAAGGTTCAGGAATTCCTCAAGTCGAAGCTGAACTGAAAGGGCTCATGACCCTCAACTGGTGGGGCGTACTTTGGAAAAAATATATTCTAGGAATTTTGGCTATTGCTAGTGGCCTTATGCTAGGGCGTGAAGGACCAAGCATTCAACTCGGAGCGGTTGGTGGTAAAGGAATTGCCAAATGGCTCAAATCCAGTCCAGTAGAGGAACGTTCCTTGATTGCTAGTGGAGCTGCCGCTGGTCTAGCTGCAGCCTTTAATGCTCCCATTGCAGGACTTCTCTTTGTTGTAGAAGAAGTCTATCACCATTTTTCACGCTTTTTCTGGGTCTCAACTCTCGCAGCCAGTCTCGTAGCAAACTTTGTTTCTCTGCTTATATTTGGTCTAACACCCGTACTGGATATGCCAGACAACATCCCACTCATGACCCTAGACCAGTATTGGATTTACCTTCTTATGGGAGTTTTTCTTGGACTATCTGGTTTTCTCTATGAGAAAGCTGTGCTCAATGTTGGCAGAGTTTATGATTGGCTTGGTAAAAAAATCCGTTTGGATAGAGCTTATTATCCAATTCTAGCTTTTATTCTCATCCTACCAGTCGGAATCTTCTTACCCCAAATCCTTGGTGGTGGAAATCAGCTTGTCCTTTCCCTAACTGAGCAAGGTTTTAGTTTCCAAGTTCTATTAGTTTACTTTTTGATTCGCTTTGTTTGGAGCATGATTAGCTATGGAAGTGGCCTTCCAGGAGGAATTTTCCTACCAATTTTGGCGCTTGGTTCCTTGCTTGGTGCCCTAGTTGGTGTTATTTGTGTCAATCTTGGACTTGTCAGTCAGGAGCAATTCCCTATATTTGTCATTCTAGGAATGAGTGGCTATTTTGGAGCAATATCCAAGGCACCCTTAACTGCTATGATACTCGTAACTGAGATGGTAGGAGACATTCGCAACCTCATGCCACTTGGATTAGTAACCTTGGTCGCCTACATCATCATGGATTTACTCAAGGGTGCACCAGTCTATGAGGCCATGCTTGAAAAAATGCTGCCAGAAGAGGCGACTGATGAAGGAGAAGTCACTCTCATTGAAATCCCTGTTTCAGATAAAATAGCAGGAAAACAAGTTCACGAACTCAATTTACCACACAACATCCTCATCACCACCCAAGTTCATAATGGCAAGAGCCAAACCGTTAACGGTTCAACCAGAATGTATCTCGGAGATATGATTCACCTAGTTATTCCAAAAAGTGAAATTGGGAAAGTCAAGGATTTGTTGCTGTAGTGCTTCTACATAATTTTTATTATGTAAAAAACGACTTGATTTATTTAGAAAACCGATTCTCAGCAATGAGATCGGTTATTTTTTAATAACCCTCTTTTTTAATATACTATTCCTCCCAAATCATTGAAATTATAGCTTGAATTTGATATGATGGTCTTATGGATAAAAGTAGAGCAAAGCGTGAGAATCACGATAAGATAAGAATGAGTCTAATAGCCCTAGTAGCTATCTTCTCAGTAAGTATTTGTGTCCTTGGTTCAATGATTGGATACAAAATATACACAAAACAAAGTTTTGAACAAAAGATTGAATCGCTCAAAAAAGAGAAAGATGATCAATTGAGTGAGGGAAATCAGAAGGATCATTTTCGTAAGGGACAAGCAGAAGTAATTGCCTATTATCCTCTCCAAGGGGAGCAAGTGATTTCATCTGTAAAAGAAATCATGACACAGGATATTAAGGAAAATCTGGAAGACAAAGAAAATCTGGTTTTTTATTATACGGAGAAACAGGATGCGACTTTAAAAGGGATTGTCAACCGAAGTGTGATGAAACAAGTCTATGATTTGACTTCGTCAAAAGTTGAAGAGACTGAAAAAACTAGTCTAGCAAAAGTACATTTGACAGAAGATGGTAAACCTTTTACCCTTGATCAACTATTTTCAGATGCTAGTAAGGCCAAAGAGCAACTGATAAAAGAACTGACTTCTTTCTTACAGGATAAGAAATTGGAGCAAGAAAAGGTCGATCAACTTGTTAAAGTCTTTTCTGACCAAGACTTGTCTGCATGGAATTTTGATTATAAGGATAGCCAAATTCTTATTTATCCGAGTCAGCCTGTTGAAAATCTGGATGAGATTGCCTTGCCAGCATCTAGTTTCTTTGAGGTAATTCAGTCCTCTTATCTTTTAGATAAGGATGCCGAACTCTATAAGATTTATTTTGAGAAGAAAAATCGTAAAGTAGTGGCCTTGACTTTTGATGATGGACCAAATCCTGCAACGACAACTCAAGCATTAGATACACTTTCTAAGTATGGTATTAAGGCGACTTTCTTCGTTTTAGGTAAGAATGTTTCTGGCAATGAAGAGATTTTGAAACGCATGAAAGCAGATGGTCATGTCATTGGAAACCATAGTTGGAGCCATCCCGTTCTTTCAAAACTTTCGCTTGATGAAGCCAAAAAACAAATCACTGATACTGAGGATGCGTTAACTAAAGTGCTGGGTTCTAGTTCTAAACTCATGCGTCCGCCTTATGGAGCCATTACAGACGACATTCGAAATAGCTTAGATTTGAGCTTTATTATGTGGGATGTAGATAGTCTGGACTGGAAGAGTAAAAATGAAGCATCTATTTTGACAGAAATTCAGCGTGAAGTCAAGAATGGTTCTATTATTCTCATGCATGATATCCATGCTGAGAGTGTAAATGCTCTACCGAAGGTCATCGACTACTTGAAAGGGCAAGGTTATGATTTTGTAACTATTCCAGATTTGTTAGACGCTCGTCTTAAACCTCACCAACTCTATTTCGATCGTGATCAATAATACCCAAAATCTAAAGAGATAAGTTTTCTTTGAGAACTTGTTTCTTTGGATTTGCTTTACATAGAGAGGAAAAATAATGAAATCTTATACTTTAAATAATGGCGTTCTAATTCCTGTTCTAGGATTTGGAACCTGGAAAGCTGAAAATGGAGAGATTGCCTATCAAGCTGTCCTAGAGGCTTTAAAGGCAGGCTATCGCCATATCGATACGGCAGCTATTTATAAAAATGAAGAAAGCGTTGGTCGTGCCATTCAAGATAGTGGCGTTCCGCGTGATGAAATTTTTGTAACCAGCAAACTCTGGAATACAAATCACAACTATGAGCAAGCTCGTCAGGCTTTTGAAGAGTCTTTAGAGAAACTGGGCTTGGAATATTTGGATTTGTATTTGATTCATTGGCCAAATCCAAAACCGCTCAGAGAAAATGACCAATGGAAAATCCGAAATGCGGAAGTTTGGAGAGCGATGGAAGACCTCTATCAAGAAGGCAAAATCCGTGCTATCGGGGTTAGTAATTTTCTTCCCCATCATTTGGATGCCTTGCTTGAAACAGCAAAAATTCTTCCAGCGGTCAATCAAGTTCGTTTGGCACCAGGTGTGTATCAAGAGGAAGTAGTAGATTACTGTCGAGAAAAAGGAATTTTATTGGAAGCTTGGGGACCTTTTGGTCAGGGAGAATTATTTGATCAGGAAGAGGTAAAAGAAATTGCGGCTAGACATGAAAAATCTGTAGCTCAGATTGCACTAGCTTGGAGCTTGGCAGAAGGATTTTTACCGCTACCTAAGTCCGTGACTACTTCTCGAATTAAGAGTAATTTAGATTGCTTTGGAATTGAACTGAGTCAGGAGGAGCGTGAAATCTTAAAAAGAATCACGGTCAAATCTGGAGCTCCTAAAGTTGACGAAATGGATTTCTAGAAAATCATAAAAAGAATTGTACATCTTTTTGTTTTTTGCTATAATAGACAACAGGAAAGAAAGTCTTATGGCGTTCTTCAAGCGAGCTTGGGATAGTGGGAGCCAAGTAGGGCAAAATAAGGAGCTGGCGCTTTCTGTACTATTTTCAAAAACAATGAAGTAATAAATTAGGGTGGAACCGCGTTTCTGACGCCCCTAGTCGCAAGGCTTGGGTGTTGAAATTCGGTTCTTTTTAAATAATACATGAGGTGATATTCAATGGGAAAAATTATTTCTTTTATTAATATGAAAGGTGGAGTTGGGAAAACTACATTAAGTATTGGAATTGCAGATTTATTGGCCTCTAAAGGTAAGAAAGTATTATTTGTGGATGCGGATCCTCAGTTTAATGCAACTCAGGCTTTTCTTGATGCATATAAATCTAATAGTGAATTAGATTATTATAAAAATGAGGTTTTAGATAAAGATAAGACAATTTACAGATTATTTATGCCACAAATTGATATGAGAAAAGCTTACACTTCACCTGCTATTTCAGAGTTAAAGGTTGAACTTACAGATAACCTTGATCTTATTTGTGGAGATTTGAATTTGGTTCTTGTTAACAAATCTAGTGATCATTCATTTGTAAATAGAATCAAAAATTTTGTTGAAGATAATTCTCTTAAAGATAATTATGATTATGTAATTATAGATTGTCCACCCACTTTGACAATTTATACTGATAGCGCATTAATGGCATCCGATTATTATCTTATTCCAAATAGAATTGATAGATATTCGATTGTAGGGATTTCATCTCTTCAACAAGCGGTACGAAATTTAATTCAAGAAGAACGTAAAGAAATTATCTGTCTTGGTTTAGTATATACTATGGTTGATAGTGGTCTAGCTAAACAAAGTTCACTAAGAGAAGATTTTGAGACTAAACGTGAAGTAGGTGAGATTAATATTTTTGATTCATGTCTGAATGTTGCGAACAATATTCAGAATGGAAAATCAGGAACTTTACCAACAAGATATAAATCTTCAAAAGAAGATATTGAATCAATTTGTGTGGAATTTGAACAAAAAATAAGTCAATTGGAGAGCGAGAGCAAAGATGAATAGACAATTAATTTTATACCGTAATGAGTTAAAGAATAGTAAAATCCAAACTTATAAATTGATTGGAATTGTTTCTGAATTAGTTCTATCTAAAGAAATTTTTAAAAATAATATTGATATAGAAGATTTTATTGTTAATGTTTTTAATTTGAGATTTAAAGACTATTTGTATAAATCTAGAACACTCTTAGTTGCAAGGCTAACCAGAGAAATATTAAATAATGATAGTCACGCTAAACAAACTAAAGTATTATATAAATTTATTGTTTCAAAAATTGATGAAGATAATATTAATACTAATAATCAATTAGATGGATGGATATAATGACTTTAAATATTATTTCAAGGAAAGAAATTGACTTACTAAAGAATAAAGTTAATACTTTCGTTAATTCGTTAGATGGTATAGAAAATGAAGATATTACTTTTATTATAAAAAAAATCATTTTCTTTAAGATTCTTACAGATCCTGCCTATAAAAACTTAAATATATTTTTTTCAAGACTTATATCAGATCTATATTGTATATTAGATTGTATAAATAAAGGGGAAATTAGATATTATTTCTTTAATTATAGATCTTTTATAGAAAACTATCTAAGATTACTCATGAATGTCACAGTGGAAGAAAACCATATTACACAGGATGTATTTTTACAGTTTAAAAAAAAATTTATATCAGAATTTAGTAGTGAACTAATATTAACTGAAGATGAATATTCGCTAATAAGAAGTGAGTATAGAAAATCATGTGAATATGTTCATGGTGGAGATATTTTAAATGATGATTTAATTTTTGTTTTTGATGATTTCAGAAATAAAAAAATGAATAATAAAAGGAAGAAAATAGAAAAAATTAAACAAATTTTAAAAATATTTAATCGTTTATTACTTTTCGAGAATTATAATTTTATTAATGGGAAATTTCATCGTAGAAAAATATCACTCGAGTATTTATGTGGGAAACACTATAGAAATCAATTGGATTCTATTGTTGAAAATAGAGGATTAAACAAATACAGTAAACAGGAGAAAACAATGTCTAAGAAATTAACATTTCAAGAAATTATTTTGACTTTGCAACAATTTTGGAATGACCAAGGTTGTATGCTTATGCAGGCTTATGATAATGAAAAAGGTGCGGGGACAATGAGTCCTTACACTTTCCTTCGTGCTATTGGACCTGAGCCGTGGAATGCAGCGTATGTAGAGCCATCACGTCGTCCAGCAGACGGTCGTTACGGGGAAAATCCAAACCGTCTTTACCAACACCATCAATTCCAAGTGGTGATGAAACCATCACCATCAAACATTCAAGAGCTCTACCTAGAGTCATTGGAAAAATTGGGTATCAATCCTTTGGAACACGATATTCGTTTTGTTGAGGATAACTGGGAAAACCCATCAACTGGTTCAGCTGGTCTTGGTTGGGAAGTTTGGCTTGATGGTATGGAAATCACTCAGTTCACTTATTTCCAACAAGTTGGTGGATTGGCAACTGGCCCTGTGACTGCGGAAGTTACCTATGGTTTGGAGCGTTTGGCTTCTTACATCCAAGAAGTAGACTCTGTCTATGATATCGAGTGGGCTGATGGTGTAAAATACGGAGAAATCTTTATCCAGCCTGAGTATGAGCACTCAAAATATTCGTTTGAAATTTCTGACCAAGAAATGTTGTTGGAAAACTTTGATAAGTTTGAAAAAGAAGCTGGTCGTGCTTTGGAAGAAGGTTTGGTTCACCCTGCCTATGACTATGTTCTCAAATGTTCACACACCTTTAACCTGCTTGACGCGCGTGGTGCAGTATCTGTAACAGAGCGTGCAGGCTATATTGCCCGTATCCGTAACTTGGCCCGTGTCGTAGCCAAAACATTTGTCGCAGAACGCAAACGCCTAGGCTACCCACTTTTGGATGAAGCAACACGAGCTAAACTCTTAGCAGAAGACGCAGAATAGTGAGTAATACTGTGCTCTAAAATCGTTAGAGGCAAGTCGAAGACTTGCTAGAGGGATATGCACCGCCGTACAGTTATGTGGGGATTTTTGAAACCTTAGGTTCAAAAATCAGTCAGCTAAATCCACTTTGATGAGACTGTTGGAAATCTTGATCAATTTTGCATTAGATTTCCATACAGACTCACAAAGTTAGTTAGCGACGTCCCCAGTACCTAAGGTGCATATCAAAAAAGATTGAAGAAAATGTAAAGGAAAAAACATGACAAAAAACTTATTAGTAGAACTCGGTCTTGAAGAATTACCAGCCTATGTTGTCACACCAAGTGAAAAACAACTAGGCGAAAAAATGGCAACTTTCCTCAAGGAAAACCGCCTGTCTTTTGAAGCTGTTCAAACCTTCTCAACACCACGTCGTTTGGCTGTTCGTGTAACTGGTCTTGCAGACAAACAGTCTGATTTGACAGAAGATTTTAAGGGGCCAGCAAAGAAAATTGCCTTGGATAGTGATGGAAACTTCACCAAAGCAGCTCAAGGATTTGTCCGTGGAAAAGGCTTGACGGTTGAAGATATCGAATTCCGTGAAATCAAGGGTGAAGAATATGTCTATGTTACCAAGGAAGAAATCGGTCAAGCAGTTGAAGCCATTGTCCCTGGTGTTGTAGATGTCTTGAAGTCCTTGACTTTCCCTGTCAGCATGCACTGGGCTAACAACACCTTTGAATACATCCGCCCTGTTCACACTTTAACTGTTCTTTTAGATGAAGAAGAGTTTGATTTGGATTTCCTTGATATCAAGGGAGATCGTGTCAGCCGTGGTCATCGTTTCTTGGGACAAGAAACTAAGATTCAGTCAGCATTGAGCTATGAAGAAGATCTTCGTGCACAGTTTGTAATCGCAGATCCACGTGAACGTGAGCAAATGATTGTTGACCAAATCAAAGCAATCGAAGCTGAGCATGGTGTACATATCGAAATTGATGCGGACTTGCTTAATGAAGTCTTGAACTTGGTTGAATACCCAACTGCCTTTATGGGAAGTTTTGATGCCAAATACCTTGAAGTTCCAGAAGAAGTCTTGGTAACTTCGATGAAGGAACACCAACGTTACTTTGTTGTTCGTGATCAAGATGGAAAACTCTTGTCAAACTTCATTTCTGTTCGTAACGGAAACGCAGAGCATTTGGAAAATGTCATCAAAGGAAATGAAAAAGTTTTGGTAGCTCGTTTGGAAGACGGAGAATTCTTCTGGCGTGAAGACCAAAAATTGGTTATTTCAGATCTTGTTGAAAAATTAAACAATGTAACCTTCCATGAGAAAATTGGTTCCCTTCGTGAACACATGATTCGTACGGGTCAGATTGCTATTCTCTTGGCAGAAAAAGCAGGTTTGTCAGTGGATGAAACAGTTGACCTAGCTCGCGCAGCTGCCATTTACAAGTTTGACTTGTTAACAGGTATGGTTGGTGAATTTGATGAGCTCCAAGGAATTATGGGTGAGAAATATGCCCTTCTTGCTAGGGAAACTCCAGCAGTTGCAACAGCTATTCGTGAACACTACATGCCTACATCAGCTGAAGGAGAGCTTCCAGAGAGCAAGGTCGGTGCAGTGCTTGCCATTGCAGACAAATTGGATACGATTTTGAGTTTCTTCTCAGTAGGTTTGATTCCATCAGGTTCTAATGACCCTTATGCCCTTCGTCGTGCGACCCAAGGTGTTGTTCGTATCTTGGATGCCTTTGGTTGGCACATTGCTATGGATGAGCTGATTGATAGCCTTTATACATTGAAATTTGACAGCTTGACTTATGAAAATAAAGCTGAAGTTATGGACTTTATCAAGGCTCGTGTTGATAAGATGATGGGTTCTACTCCAAAAGACATCAAGGAAGCCGTTCTTGCAGGATCAAACTTTGTTGTGGCGGATATGTTGGAAGCGGCAAGTGCTCTCGTAGAAGCGAGCAAGGAAGAAGACTTCAAACCATCTGTTGAATCGCTTTCTCGTGCCTTTAACTTGGCTGAGAAGGCAGAAGGAGTTGCTACAGTTGATTCAGCTCTCTTTGAAAATGAGCAAGAAAAAGCTTTGGCAGAAGCAGTAGAATCACTCGTTTTGTCAGGAACTGCCAGTCAACAATTGAAACAGCTCTTTGCGCTTAGTCCAGTTATTGATGCTTTCTTTGAGAACACCATGGTAATGGCAGAAGATCAGGCTGTTCGTCAAAATCGATTGGCTATCTTGTCTCATTTAACTCAAAAAGCAGCTAAACTTGCACGTTTTAACCAAATTAACACTAAATAAAATTTGATAAACGGACTTTATCTTATCACAAAGGAGAAGAAATGGATCAGAAAAAAATTGATCGTATCAATGAGCTTGCTAAAAAGAAAAAAGCAGAAGGCTTGACACCAGAAGAAAAAGTGGAACAAGCTAAACTACGTGAGGAGTACATCGAAGGTTATCGTCGCTCTGTTCGTCACCACATTGAGGGAATCAAAATTGTGGACGAAGAAGGAAACGATGTTACACCAGAGAAACTACGTCAAGTCCAACGTGAAAAAGGTTTACATGGCCGTAGTCTTGATGACCCAAATTCATAATAAATATTCTTTCTTTTAATAAGGATAGATAAAATAATAACCAAAAGACTATCATACATAAATGAGCTGCACCTCAAAAGTTAGAGCTAGAAAATCTAACTTTTGAGGTGTTTTATTATGGAATTGAGTTATATAGTGAATTGAAATAAGATACGAACAAAAAGATTAGTGAATTCAAATTAATTTCTATACAGGTTTTAGAATCATTTGTGTACTATTCTAGATTCAATCCATTATAAATATATGCTCTAAAATGATGGACTCTAAGTCTTCTATCGTCAAGAAAAATCATCAAATCCCTCGTATTATTGTCATTTAGTTTAAAAAAAGCGCCCCAAACATTCAAAAATATTTGGAACTTCCCTTAATAAATCAGTCACTTTCTTCTTCAAAATATCTCAAACTTGCTTAATAGGATTCAAATCTGGTGAATAAGGTGGTAGAGGTAAGAAAAAGTGTTTATCTTGAATGCAAAGTTCATCCAAAATGTTCTTGGGATGAAAACTAGCATTGCCCATGACAATAACATGAGATGTCTTCAAAGCAGGCAGGAGTTGCGTTTTGAACCACTTCATAAAGAAGTCACTCGTCATGCTTTCCTTGTAAACCATGGGAGTTATAAACTCTCCGTCTACTTGTCCTGTAACAATTGAAGTCCGCTCAAAACGCCGTCCGCTAATCTTTTCATAGACTTTCTCCCCTCTAGGAGCCCGTGCATAAGGACGATAGAAGTAGAGATCAATTCCCGTTTCGTCAATATATACGATTGGTAAGTCTTTTAGGTTATCCAAAATATCAAGAAATTCAGCGACTTTCTCTGGATTTTGTTCCTTAAAGCTAGTCGTCTTTTTTAAAGTGACCTTAATCTGCTTTAAAGCTACCCATACTGGAGGAACAGCACAATCAAAATGTGCCGCAATTTCCCGTAAAAAAGCGTCTTGATGAGCCTCTACAAAGGCTTTTAATTCTTCTAAAGAGATCTTCCGCTTTTTGACGACTCGCTTTTTCCTCTCTAAGTGTCCTTGTTCACGTCTTTCTTTTCCCACGTGAAGAGAGTTCTGACGCTAACATCAAAAACTTTGGATGCCTTGGCATGGCTGTGTCCTTCTTTGATGTAATCTAAATGCCATAGCTTTATTATAAGCTGCTTATTTTAAACTAAGCAACTATACCATCCAATCTAAGGAATTGTGAAGAGCTACAGTAGTTGTCCCAAATTTCTTCTGAATTTTCTTTGGTTTATTGCTATCTAGTGGACCATCTAGAATACAACAAACGATAGACTTTAGTGGACATCAATTCCACACCACGTTTCAATCATAACTTCCATTATAAAAACCTCCTGTTAACTATTTGAACAATAGAACAAGAGGCTAATTGTAAGATATTTTCATGCTCAAAGCATATTCGAGTTATTTCATGACTCTTGTTCATCCAGTTTTTTTTAGAGGCTAGGAAAAAACCTATTAAACACCACGGATTGGTATTGTTCATCTTCATTATAAGATAAACTTCTTTTTCTGTCATGAGTTAGCAGGCTCTGCCTGCTTAGAATTTTTTATGAACTTGGTTTGCTTTTTAAAACACTCGATACACATAGGGATTTTCTGGTTTATCGACTTTGGTAAAGCTGTCGATTTCCAAAGTTGGGAGATTTTGTTTGAGTTCTTTATGGTAGTGATTGACCAGTTTTCCTTTGGCTGTTATCCAGGTGTTGTTCTCATACTGCCGGGTATTTCCCTTGGTCAGTAATCCATAGACACCCGAATCTGCGATACAGTGAATAATGCCGAAGCGGAACAGAAATTGACTATTGGCATGACTGGGGTCGTTATAGACAAAGCCTGTGAACTGGACTGTCTTACCCTCAAACTCATCTGGATAGTCGTAGATAGCCTCCATGACTTCCATGTAGTTTTCATTAGTGATCTGAATGCTATCTTGGGACAAGTATTTATCCGCCGCTGTTCGCATCTCCTTTTCATAGGCTGATTTTGAAAAATAAGAACTGGTATCTGGTTTCAAATATTGGCTTGTCGTCCCTTCACTTGTCTGAATGGCTTGATCCGTTCCTTCTGATAAGGGGAAATGATAGCCTTTGGCAGAAACGGTCTGAGAATCCAAGCTAACAGTTGGAAAAGTTAAACCGACGACAATAGGAATAGCCAGAAGAGCAACACTAGTAACCTTCGCTAATCGGCTGTTCAAATGACTGTGGGTTTTGACTTGCTTCATCCAGATGTACAATTGAACAATAGCCAAGATAAAGGAAAGCACCATGGAAATATAGGCCAGATAGGAATAGTGCATGTTGATGTACTGGTTTAATTTACCCGACAGATGGAGATAAATGGTCAATTCAAAATAGCCAGCTAAAACTAAAAATCGAATCATAGGATGACTCCAATCAAGAGAGAATAGACTAAGACAACGAGTGTCACAATCATAATGAAATGACTGATAAATCGTGCTTTCAAGTAATTTTTCATCATGAGAATATTTTTGATATCCAGCATTGGGCCAATGACGAGAAAGGCCAAAACTGGTGCTAAGCCGAAACTTGAGAGAAGAGAAGCACCGATAAAGGCATCCGCCTCACTGCAGAGAGAGAGAAGAAAGGCCAAAAGCATCAAGAGCAAGATGGCAAAAAGAGGGGTTGCACTGATAGAGGTCAGAATCCGTGTCGGAACATAGACCTGTATAACAGAGGCGAAGAGACAACCAAATACCAAATAACGCCCCGTATCAAAAAATTCATCAATGGCTTGCACAAAGACCTGAAAAACTTTTTTTGCAGGGGTCAAGTGAGAAAAATCATGTTCATGACAGGCCAACCGATTTTCTTTTTGAATCGGTTCTTGCCAGAAAAATCCTAGAAAAATCCCTAGTATTACAGCTACAAGAATGGAACCTAGAGCTCGTAACAGGGCGATATGGAAGGAATTGCCAAAGGCAGAATAGGTCGCAAAGAGAACAATAGGATTGATAACAGGCGCTGTTACGAGAAAGGGAACAGCCGTGTAACTGGGAACCTTCTTTTCCAGAAAACGATTGATAATGGGGACAATTCCACATTCACAAGAGGGAAAAAGAATCCCGACGAAGGTGCCAAAAAAGATTCTCCCCCAACGATTTCGAGGGAGAAAATGATAAACCTTGTCAGGTGTGATATAGACCTCAATCAGCCCTGAGAGAATACTTCCTATCAGAACGAAGGGTAGGGCTTCAATGATTATAGAGAGAAAAATAGCCCCAGTCTGAAGCACACTAGATGGGAGTTGTTGGAAAGCAGTCATCTAGTTTTTCTTTTCTGCTTTGGCTTTTTTCTCTTTGTCATCAGGGAAAGTGACCTGCTTCAAATCAGGGAGTTTCGCAAACTCTTCAAACATCTTGTCCAAGTCGTCTCGTTTTGTAAATTTTACAGCCATAGGTGTACCTCGATTCTAAATTCTACCTCTATTATACTATTATTTTGAGGAAAAGGGAAAAGTTAAAATTGAGTATCTAACGAATAATAGAGCTTTATAAATCCTGATTAAGTCTGGTAGATTGAGAAAGTTTGACAAAAAAGTAGATAGTGCTAGAATAACGTTAACGAAAGACATTTGAGGGCAGAAAGGTTCCTGCCGCACCTTGAAAAAGGTATCTGAGATGCTGGGTACACCGAGCAGCCAAGTGTCCGTTATTTCAAATGAGGGAGCTTAAATGCTCCTTTTTTGTTTAAAAATTTCAAAAAAGATTATCCCCACCGTAAGCTCAGGTTTGCGATTTTTTATTTGCTCTGAAAATTGATTCGTTAACTTCAATAAATAGCTTTATAAAGCGTTTTGTAAAAAATAAAAACAGTGCAATTAATCACTGATCCTTTTGTAAACTATTAGAATTAAATTGCAACCTTCTCAATGAATAGAATATTGAAATGAAGCAAATTTATTCCCCATATATTGTTTTTAAATACTGTAAGAGCTAATTTGAAACGTTTAGCTTATGGTATAATAGATTTATGGATAAAAAATATGAAAAAATCTCCCAGGATTTGGGAGTGACGTTAAAGCAAATCGATACCGTTCTAAGTTTGACAGCAGAAGGGGCGACTATTCCCTTTATCGCGCGTTATCGTAAGGACATGACTGGTAGTCTGGATGAGGTGGCGATTAAGGCCATTATTGACTTGGATAAAAGTCTGACAAATCTCAACGACCGTAAGGAAGCTGTTTTAGCTAAGATTCAAGAACAAGGCAAGTTGACCAAGGAATTGGAAGAAGCTATCTTAGCTGCTGAAAAATTAGCAGATGTAGAAGAACTCTATCTTCCATACAAGGAAAAACGTCGGACCAAGGCAACCATTGCCCGTGAAGCCGGACTCTTCCCACTTGCTCGCTTAATCTTGCAGAATGTAGCGGACTTAGAGAAGGAAGCTGAAAAGTTTGTCTGTGAAGGATTTGCGACTGGTAAGGAAGCATTGTCTGGTGCAGTTGATATTTTGGTTGAAGCCTTATCGGAAGATGTGACCTTGCGTTCCATGACTTATCAGGAAGTGCTGAGACACTCCAAACTCACTTCCCAAGTCAAAGATGAAAGTCTTGATGAAAAACAGGTTTTTCAGATTTATTATGATTTTTCTGAGACAGTTGGAAATATGCAAGGTTATCGTACCTTAGCCCTCAATCGTGGGGAGAAACTTGGTGTCTTGAAGGTCGGTTTTGAACATGCGACGGACCGTATTCTTGCCTTCTTTGCTGCTCGTTTCAAGGTCAAAAACACCTATATTGATGAAGTGGTTCAGCAATCTGTTAAGAAAAAAGTCTTGCCTGCTATCGAGCGCCGTATTCGGACAGAACTAACTGAAAAGGCAGAAGAAGGAGCTATCCAACTCTTTTCTGACAACCTGCGCAATCTCCTCTTGGTTGCTCCACTGAAAGGGCGCGTGGTTCTAGGATTTGACCCTGCCTTTCGTACAGGTGCTAAGCTAGCTGTCGTGGATGCAACAGGAAAAATGCTGACAACTCAGGTCGTTTATCCTGTCAAACCAGCATCAGCTCGTCAAATCGAAGAAGCCAGGAAAGATTTGGCAGATTTGATTGGTCAATACGGTGTAGAGATTATTGCCATCGGAAATGGAACGGCCAGTCGTGAAAGTGAAGCCTTTGTGGCGGAAGTTCTGAAAGATTTTCCTGAAGTCAGCTATGTCATTGTCAATGAAAGTGGTGCTTCGGTCTATTCTGCCAGTGAACTTGCCCGTCAGGAGTTTCCAGACTTGACCGTTGAAAAACGCTCAGCTATTTCTATCGCCCGTCGTTTGCAAGATCCTCTTGCGGAATTGGTCAAAATCGATCCTAAGTCAATCGGTGTCGGCCAGTACCAGCATGATGTCAGTCAGAAGAAACTTTCTGAAAGTCTGGACTTTGTTGTCGATACAGTGGTTAACCAAGTCGGTGTCAATGTCAATACAGCCAGCCCAGCTCTTCTCTCCCATGTCGCTGGACTCAATAAAACCATTTCTGAAAATATCGTCAAGTATCGTGAAGAAGAAGGAAAAATCACTTCACGCGCTCAAATCAAGAAGGTTCCTCGTCTTGGTGCCAAGGCTTTTGAACAGGCAGCTGGTTTCCTTCGTATCCCTGAAAGTAGCAATATCCTTGATAATACAGGAGTTCACCCAGAAAATTACACTGCTGTTAAGGAGCTCTTCAAACGCTTGGATATCAAGGACTTGAATGAAGAGGCCCAAGGCAAACTCAAGTCGCTATCAATCAAGGAAATGGCGCAAGAGCTAGACCTTGGTCCAGAAACTCTTAAAGATATCATTGCAGATCTTCTCAAACCAGGTCGAGATTTCCGTGATTCCTTTGACGCACCTGTGCTTCGCCAAGATGTCCTAGATATCAAGGATTTAGTGGTTGGTCAGAAGCTAGAGGGTGTGGTGCGTAATGTAGTTGACTTTGGTGCCTTCGTTGACATTGGAATTCACGAAGACGGCTTGATTCACATTTCCCACATGAGTCGCAAGTTTATCAAACACCCTAGTCAAGTGGTGTCAGTTGGAGATTTGGTGACCGTTTGGGTCAAGAAAATTGATACTGAACGTGAAAAAGTCAATCTGTCGCTCCTCGCTCCAAATGAAACTGACTGATTACGTCAAGCAGGTTTCACTAAAAGACTTCGGCAGACCTTTTATCCATCAAGCTCAGTGGAATTCTCGTCTACGTTCGACAGGTGGGCGATTTTTCCCAAAAGATGGGCATTTGGATTTTAATCCCAAGGTTTATCAGGAACTGGGTTTAGACGTTTTTAGGAAAATTGTTCGCCATGAACTCTGTCACTATCACCTCTATTTTCAAGGGAAGGGCTATCAACACAAGGATCGGGATTTTAAGGAACTGTTGAAAGCAGTGGATGGATTACGCTTTGTGCCCTCCTTGACAAATAGCCACTCTAAACCACTCAAGCTTTATCGTTGCCAATCCTGCCAGCAAAGGTATTATCGCAAGCGAAGGATTGATACCAAACGCTATCGCTGTGGACTTTGTCGAGGTAAATTGCTACTAATAAATCAGCCTGAGGACTGATGAAAGCCGAGCCTACCCGTGATATACTATGTCTAACCTAGCAGAAAGAGGTAATACCATGAACAGTAAATTTTATAAAATGAGAAGAAATCGCATGATTTCAGGAGTTCTGGCAGGTCTGTCAGATAAGTGGAACTTTGATGTTACCCTTGTTCGTTTTCTGTTTGCCATTTTTACAATCGCAAACTTTGGACTTGGCGTGATTATCTATATCATCCTAGCTTCTATCATGCCAACCAAGGAAGAAATCGAAGCAGAAATGTACGGAACAGGCCCACGTAAACGCAAAGAGGCCCAAGCCATTGACGATAATGAAGGCTGGTTTTGGTGAGCTACTTAGCTAATAAGACAATAGTTGCTTACACATTTAAGGATTTTTCTGTACATGGATAATAGCCTTCCACAAAAGATTTGGAATAAGCAAGAAGCTTTAAATCAATAGTCTAAACTGCTTGATTTAAAGCTTTTTTACTTTTAATAAGATTTTCCCAGCTTCATCTGTAAACCAAAAATATTATTTTAAACTCAGGTTTTCTAATCTGATTTTTCATGCTGAGACAATACATTTTTTGAAAAATGGTGGATGCTGATAACAACTGATAGCCAGCAAATAGCATAAGCAGTAGCTGTAAATTCTGTACCGATAAAGTATGTTTTTTCAAGTAAGAGCTGACCGATGAATGGAGAGAGGAGATAGAGAATTCCGATGAGTATATGTTCTTTATGTTTCATTAAAGCGCACCTTCTTTCCTTATAGGTTGAACGACTTGCAAGTGTTAAATTTAATGGTATGTTATCTAGGTAAGCTTACTCAAATGTTAGTTTCCGCTTCCTCCTTTCCAAAGTAAGCCTTTTCACACTTATATTTTACAATTTTTAAAATAGGAAGTCAAATCATTTTCTAAGTAATTTTGCCTACATTTCCCCCAATCTTACAAAAATGTAAGATTAAAGTCTCTTTTGTAAGGTTAGATTATGGCAAGCGGTCTTTTTTTGATGTAAACTAGACTCATAAAGAACAAAGGAGTAACATCATGAAACAAATCTTACAGAAGAAAACAAGAAAACCAAGCCATAAAGATATCGAGCGTGTTCAACTGGGATGCGCTATGATGCAAGCAACATTTCATTTGATGGGATATTAAGAAAGGAGATTCTCATGACACTTTTAGATGTAAAACACGTTCAAAAAATTTATAAAACTCGTTTTCAGGGCAACCAAGTAGAAGCCCTCAAGGATATTCACTTTACCGTCGAAAAGGGTGACTACGTTGCCATCATGGGTGAGTCTGGTTCTGGTAAATCAACCTTGCTCAATATTCTAGCTATGCTGGATAAGCCAAGTCGTGGTCAGGTTTACTTGAATGGAACTGACACAGCAACCATTAAAAATTCACAGGCCTCTAGCTTCCGTCGTGAAAAGTTGGGCTTTGTCTTCCAAGACTTTAACTTGCTAGATACTCTATCTGTTAAGGACAATATCTTGCTTCCTCTTGTCTTGTCAAGAAGACCTATTACGGAAATGATGAAGAAATTGGTGGTGACAGCTGAGAATCTAGGCATCAACCAATTGCAAGAGAAGTACCCTTACGAGATTTCTGGTGGTCAGAAACAGCGTGTAGCAGTAGCCCGCGCCATCATCACAGAACCTGAAATTCTCCTTGCGGATGAGCCAACAGGTGCCCTTGATTCCAAGTCCTCTGCAGCCTTACTTGATGTCTTTGATGAAATCAATGAGCGTGGCCAAACCATCCTCATGGTAACCCACTCAACAGCAGCAGCTAGCAGAGCTAAACGTGTACTCTTTATCAAGGACGGCATTCTTTACAACCAAATCTACCGAGGAGAGAAGACAGAACGTCAGATGTTCCAAGAAATCTCTGATACCTTGACTGTCATGGCAAGCGAGGTGAATTAGTATGTTTCGATTAACCAATAAGTTAGCGGTATCGAACTTGATTAAAAACCGCAAACTCTACTATCCTTTTGCGCTGGCTGTTCTCTTGGCAGTCACCGTCACCTATCTCTTTTACTCTCTAACCTTTAATCCTAAGATTGCGGAAATCCGTGGAGGAAACACCATTCAAGCTACTCTAGGATTTGGTATGTTCGTCGTCACCCTTGCGTCAGCCATTATCGTCCTCTATGCCAATAGTTTTGTTATGAAGAACCGTTCCAAGGAACTGGGAATTTATGGCATGCTGGGCTTGGAGAAACGCCACCTGATCAGTATGACCTTTAAGGAGTTGATACTATTTGGAATTTTAACCGTTGGTGCAGGTATCGGTATTGGAGCCTTGTTTGATAAGTTGATTTTCGCTTTCCTACTCAAACTGATGAAATTAAAGGTAGAACTAGTCGCTACCTTCCAGATGAAAGTTGTCATTGCAGTACTTGTTGTCTTCGGTTTGATTTTCCTAAGTCTCATGTTCCTGAATGCTCTTCGAATCGCCCGTATGAATGCCCTTCAGCTCTCACGTGAGAAAGCTAGTGGTGAGAAAAAAGGTCGTTTCCTACCTCTCCAAACGATTCTTGGTTCGATTAGTTTAGGGATTGGCTATTATCTTGCCCTTACGGTAAAAGATCCTCTTACAGCCTTAACAACCTTCTTCATAGCTGTTTTGCTGGTTATCTTTGGTACTTATCTCTTGTTTAATGCAGGAATTACAGTCTTCCTACAAATCTTAAAGAAAAATAAGAAATACTATTACCAACCTAATAACCTCATCTCTGTTTCCAACTTGATTTTCCGTATGAAGAAAAATGCGGTTGGACTAGCAACCATCGCTATCTTGTCAACAATGGTTTTGGTAACCATGTCAGCAGCGACAAGCATTTTCAATTCCGCAGAAAGCTTTAAAAAAGTTCTAAATCCTCATGATTTTGGAGTTTCAGGGCAAAATGTTGAAAAAGAAGACTTGGACAAACTCTTGAGCCAGTTTGCAAGTGACAAAGGTTATAAGATTAAAGAGAAAGAAGTGATTCGTTATACTTACTTTGGTGTTGCAAACCAAGAAGGAAATAAGTTAACACTTTTTGAAAAAGGACAAAATCGTGTCCAACCCACAACAGTTTTCATGGTATTTGACCAAAAAGATTATGAAAACATGACTGGTCAAAAACTGTCTCTATCAGGAAATGAGGTCGGACTCTTTGCAAAGAATGAGGGAGTTAAAGAACAGAAAACTCTAACTCTGAATGATCATCAATTTTCTGTAAAAGAAGAATTTAATAAAGATTTTATTGTCAACCATGTCCCAAATCAGTTTAATATTTTGACTGCTGATTACAATTATCTTGTTGTACCTGATTTGCAAGCCTTTTTGGATCAATTCCCAGATTCGGCTATCTATAATCAGTTTTACGGTGGTATGAATGTAAATGCCAGTGAAGAAGAACAACTCAAGGTCGCTGACGAGTATGATAAATACCTCGATCAATTTAATGCTCAATTAAACACGGAAGGTAGCTATGTTTATGGTAGTAATTTATCAGATGCTAGTACTCAGATGAGTGCCCTCTTTGGTGGTGTCTTCTTTATCGGTATTTTCCTATCCATTATCTTTATGGTCGGAACTGTTCTGGTCATCTACTACAAACAAATTTCTGAAGGCTACGAAGACCGTGAGCGCTTTATTATCTTGCAGAAAGTTGGTTTAGATCAAAAGCAAATCAAGCAAACCATCAACAAACAGGTTTTAACTGTTTTCTTCCTTCCTTTACTCTTTGCCTTCCTACATCTAGCCTTTGCCTACCATATGCTTAGTCTGATTTTAAAAGTGATTGGTGTACTGGATACGACTATGATGTTGATTGTGACCTTGTCTATCTGCGCTATCTTCCTCATCGCCTATGTGCTGATTTTCATGATTACTTCAAGAAGTTATCGCAAGATTGTGCAAATGTAAAAAAAGATACCTCGACTTCAAAATCGAGGTATTTCTTGTATTCTAAATGCTGAAAAGTTGTCCTAGCAGAAAGGTAACTCCCATGGTTAAAAGACCAATAGCAAGGTTCCGAATCATAGCTGTTTTGGTTGGGACTTTTCCAAGTTTGGCACTAGTGTAACCAGTGAGAAGAAGGGCCACACCGACGATAAGGACAGTAGCAGGGATGCGGTAATCACTTGGGAAAATGGTCACTGACAGCATTGGTGGTAAGCTACCAAGGAAAAAAGAAATAAAGCTAGAAATGGCAGCGTGCCAAGGATTGGTAAATTCTTCATACTCTATCCCATATTTTTCCTCTACCAGAGCCTTGAGTGGATTTTTAAGAAAGGCCTTGTTGGTCAAGAGTTGAGCAGAGGTTTCACATTCTCCATTTTGGATATAAGCTACATAGAGAGACTTTTTTGCTAGTTCCATATCTTGGTCTAGCAAGAGTTTCTCACGCGCAACGGCTGCTTCCTCGGTATCTTTTTGAGTTGAAACGGATACATATTCTCCACCAGCCATTGAAAAGGCACCGGCCAAAATAGCTGCAAAACCTGATAAAAAAATAATCCAGATATTGCTCGTAGCACTAGCAACCCCAATAACCACACCAGCAATGGAAATAATCCCATCGTTAGCACCAAGAACACCAGCACGCAGGATATTTAAACGACCTGCAAAATTTGAATCGATTTCGTGATTTGTTTCTGACATACTATTCTCCTTTTTATCCAGTATAAAGGAAAAATATAAGGAAATCAATCTTTTAAAAGTATCTGAAAAAAGTTGCACGATTTTAATTTTACGAGCTTTTTTTAAAAGTTAGAAACACCACTAGCTAGTAGAGAAGGATAAAAGAAAAGCAAAGCTGATAGATTAGTCCTTTTTCTAGTTATCTATGGTATAATAGGAGGTAGATTTACTAATCGGAGTAAGAAATATTTTATGATTAAACTAGTAGCAACAGATATCGGTATAAGTAAATTGATACAATAGAATATAAAGAAAGCCTTGGAAAAAAGTTGTTTTAAGGATTTTTACTGTCTATAGATAGAAGGAAATGGGTATCAGAAATACTTTGATTCTATGGAGACACCCTTGATTTGTTAAACGTTAAATTGTATGTTTCCAAAGTCAATCATCTTGAGACAGTATAAACGTATGTTATAAAATGCTATAATCATTCATAATATTTAATTTTAAATTACTGTATGCGAGGAATGGAATATGCCAAAATCATTTGATGAATTTTACTTTTACACTGCGGATAAGAAAGAAGATATTCAGATTTTAAATGATTATTTTGTAAAATATAAAAATCTAGGAATTTATCAAGATAATATGTTCTGCCCAGAGTGTAAACAAGCAGAGTTATCTTACATCCCTAAGACTTCACAAAGGAGAGCACATTTAAAAAGAAAGACTAGTTCTAAACACACTAATTGGTGCTCTTATCAATTTGATTATGCTAGCAAAGAGTATATAGAGGAATATTTTAAAAATCTTCGTGATGACCAAATTAAAGATAAGCTTGATGCCATGATGAGAAGTCTTTTTTTAAAAAAAGAATATTTGCCTCAAACACCGATAGCTCTAGGAGATTCTAGTGATGAAAATCCTGTAGTTCTGACAAGAAAGGTTGAAAGACAAGTACATCATAAATCTTTAAGAAGAAAAAGTATTGAAAAATGGCTAGATAAAGAACTTGAAGATGAACTTCATCTTTTCTATGGTAAAGTACGTTTAAGCATTTCAGAATGGCATAATGAACAAGGATATACTCTTTATTTTTTGAATATTTTTTGTAAGGATTCGAATAGGAAATGGAAAAAGAAAGCAAGTATATATCTTGGTGATAAAGTTTTGCTTAAAGTTGAAGAAGATACAGATTATTATTTAGTTGCAATTGGTCATTTAGATTTTTCAAAAGGATTTCCTCCAAAACTGAAGTTGGCAAGTAGACAAGCTTTCTCCATTGAGAAAGTTTTATGATAAGCAGAGGTGTAAAATGGCTTGGGTTGAATATTTAATTGATAGTTTAAAGAGAATTTTCTTAAAAAAGTCTATATCTGATTTTGAAAACGAAACAGAAAATGGAGAGGAAGGATATGATTCTAGATTTAATGATTCTACTTCAGAAGAACGAGGGATCAATATTAAAACGTATTATGAAAATTGGGAGAATCAGACATTTGAATCTCTATTACAAGAGCATGGCTGTGTAGAATTAAAATTGCTGATTAATAATAATGAAATTTCTGAGAGTTTTAGTTTTTGTAATATTGGAATAAACTATAGTATTACCAAAACTGCAGATTTTAATTTCAGGTATAGAAGTATTAGTGTGCTACCTAAGTATAGAGAAAGAGGTGTATGTAGCTACTTGCTATTAAAATCAATTATTGTAGTTTTAGAAACACTAGAAAACAAAAATGTAGAATTTTCTTTAGTAAATACAGTAAAAATTGAAATTGAAGACAGATTTTCAATTTACGATTCTATTTTAACGGAAAAAATACCTAATAAAAATATGCAATATAGGGTATTTTTATCTGAAAATAGAGATACTGATTTAGCACAGTTAAGGGAAATGTACAATAGCAAACTAGAAAAAATAACTGCTAATTTAAAATTTGCTTAGTATGAAAGTATCGATCTAGTCATCATTTAATCAATATTTCATCTGAAAGAAATTATTTAGTTCACATAAAGTGTGTTGTTCTGCTTGAAAAATTGAGAGACTTTGAAACAATAAAACATGCTATAATAGTTGCAGAAAGGTTGGTATTTATGGCTAGGATATTGGTTATTGAAGACAATAGTGACATTCAAGAGATTTTACGAACACTTCTTACTGAGGAGCATGAGGTGATTCAAGCCTTTTCAGGAACTGAAGGAATCATGCGTTTTGACCAAGGTGGGATTGAACTCGTTTTGCTAGATATCATGCTTCCTGGGAAAAATGGGGATCAGGTTTTAAAAGCTATCAGGGAAGAAAGTCAAACTCCAATCATTATGCTAACAGCTTTGAGCGATAAGAAGTTAATCAGTCAATACCTCTTAGACGGTGCCAATGATTACATAGTGAAACCTTTTGATTTGGACGAAGTCTTTGCTAGAGTTACTGTTCAGTTACGTCAAAGTGCAGAAAAACAGCCTATGGAAATAGGAAAAATTGAAAATCTGCCACAAAACTTGAAAAATATCCAGTTTGATTCAGAAAGTTTTGAAATCAAAAATAGCCAGGAAACGATTCGCCTTGCCAAGAAAGAATGCTTGATTCTCCAGACTCTCCTTAAACATCCTAAGAAAATTTTCACCAAGGAAGAACTTTATGAATTGGTCTGGGAGGATAGCTACCTACCTGGAGATAATACCCTCAATACGCATTTGAGTAATCTTCGTAAAAAATTAAACCAGCTTGACCCAAATCAAGAATATATTGAAACCATTTGGGGAGTTGGGGTAAGATTAAAAGGAGACAAGCAATGACCTACATAATAATCTTTGTTCTATTGGTACTCCTGATTATTTTATCTATTGCATTGATTCGATACCATCTAGCACTTAAAAACTTGAGTCAACAGATTGAAGATAAGATTCTTACAGGTAGTATGAAAAGAGTCGAAGTCAGCATTTTTTCCAAAGATTTTTTACATCTCTACCAGCAGATTGAGAATCTATTTCAGGAAGTGGAACAATCTCGACTGGTTATGAAAAGGGAAAAGCAGACTCTAGATATGGCCATTAGCAATATCGCCCATGACATTCGGACGCCTCTGACTATCGCTTCAGGCTACACGCAACAATTGATAAAGTCTCCTGAAGACAAAGCAGAAACCTTACAAAAAATAGCCCAGCATCTTGATTTAGTTTCTAAACGTTTGGAGGCTCTTCTAGAATATCGTCGTTTGATGGAAGGGGCTGTCAAACCGAAACTGGAAGAAGTGGATCTTTCAGCTTTTATCACCAAAAAGACTCTGGCTTATTATGATGTTTTTCAAGTGGCAAATATCACGCTTGATTTTAAGGTCGAAGTTGGTCTGAAAATGAGGACTGATGAAGAGTTGCTGGATCGAATTTTACAAAATCTGCTTGGAAATGTCCTCAAGCATGGCAAGGAAGAAGCGCGTCTATCTTTGAGAAAGGAACAGGAACAGCTTGTCTTAGAGATTGCAAACCTTGTCAAACAGCCCATCAAAAGAATAGAGAATCTCAGCAATCGTTTTTATTCTGAAAATCTATCAGACACAGAAGAATCTTCTGGTTTAGGCCTTTATATCACTGAGGAATTATGTCATCTTCTCGGTGCAGAGATGAAACTAAGCACAGATGGACAGTGGTTGTCGGTTTGCATTTACTTTTAACGAAATAAACCTCCTCTGTAGGCTAGAGGAGGTCATTTTTTATAGACTTTTCTTTTTGAAAACTGCCAGTCCACTTAGATTAAAGATTACAATAACAGCTAAGGTAACTATAAGTGTATAGAAAATGGATTCACTATTAGCAGTCATAGCATAGAAAAACTGCAATGATAAATATGGCAAAATTTTGATACTTGGGAAAATGAGCATTGGCATAGAAAGTAAGATAGAGCTGACCAAATAACCAATAAATACCGCAATATAAGAATGACTAACATAGAGGATGAAGGAAACAATGGAAAGCCAAGCAAGGAGGCAAAGGAATTGAAGGGAAATGGTTATCAGTAGATTTCCAATAAAGTCTTCAGGCATGGTTCCAAATCCATTTAAGATCGTTGCTGGAATAAAGGCAATCACAAGGCTAATGATGACTTGCAAAAGTGCAATAGAAGCCAATACAAAGGCTTTGGCAAGGAAAAACTCGGTACGAGAGACACCCACTGTTAAATTATTTTTATAGAGTTTGCCGATTAAATCAACTCCAAGAACGAGGCAGGCTAGGACGATGCAGAGAAAAACGAGGTTTGAACCTTGACTAGATGCGTTAATCAGGGCTTGTACACCATCCCAACCATGGGTTGGAATTTCTGGCTCTTCTGTCTGGATTGCCATCAGATGGCCAGTAGCTCCAATACTTGCGCCCATTAGCATGAGAGAAAAGAGAATGAACTCTGTAATCCAAAAACCTTTGGAGCGGAAAAGACGGTAAAAGTCTGCTTGAATGGTATGTATCATGATTTTTCTCCTATTCGACCAATTGGGTGAAGTATTCTTCTAGGTTTTGACGAGCATAGTAAATCTCGTCAATGGCAACATCTGCCAAGGTTAATTCCTTAAGAATCTGTTTGACATCTTGTTCCTGACCAAAGATGTGGATTTCATTCTCAGGATTGACAACCTTGAACTGGAGCTGGATTTGTTCTTTCAATACTTGACAAGCTTTCTCTTGGTCGGCTGTCTTAAGCACAATATAATCCTCACTTAGTGTTTCAAATTCAGCTTTGCTGATTTCACGGATAATCTTGCCTTGATCTAAAATACCAAAACGATTAGCTAGGAGATAGAGTTCTGACAAGATATGGCTAGAGATGAGAATGGTTATTCCTTTTTCTTGATTGAGCCGTTGAATCATGAGTCGAAATTCTTTAATACCGATTGGGTCGAGGCCGTTG